>CAUZRA010000022.1:0-10401 GCA_963582035.1 Vicinamibacteria bacterium
GTGATTAGCCGTGAAGGTGCCTCGAATCGGAGAAATGGTTTCGTTGTGCTTGGTGTGGGCAATCCACGGGAAGGTGTACCGGTTTTATCAGAGTTTACTGACCAGTTGACCGGTGGTGTTCACAATGTCTTCATCGCTGAAGACCACGTTTATGCGTTAAGCGCTGGTCGACGGTATGACGTTATCAGTATCGAAAATCCGAGAGTTCCCGAACGCGTTGGTCGCTTTGAACTCGGGACGCCTGGGCACAGTGTGCATGACGTATGGGTAAGCGAAGGCGTTGCCTTTTCTTCAAATTGGACGGATGGCATTGTTGCGGTTGATGTTGGGGGCGGTGGTCAAGGCGGCACTCCTGAACGCCCAGTCGAACTTGGTCGTTATAGGTATCCGAGCGGATGGAATCACGCTGCGTTTCCGTATCGAAGTCAATCGACCGGAAAATTCTATCTTTTCGCCGGGGATGAAGCTTATCCCTATGGTGGTATCGGAGCCAGCGACGACAATGACCAAATACCCATGCGCACGGCGGGTTGGATTCACGTTATCGAATGGAGTGATTGGGATAATCCCCAGGAAGTTGCGCGCTACCAGGTTCCGGAAGCTGGCACGCATAATTTCTGGGTCGAAGACGACACTCTTTATGTTGGTTTCTACTATCCCGGTGGACTGCGCGTGGTAGATGTTTCTGGTGAACTGATGGGTGACCTGTATAAGCAGGGTCGTGAGATTGCTCGGTTCGTGCCGTTTGACCCGAATGGGTACACGCCGAACGCTCCGTTTGTGTGGGGGCCGCAGCCCTATAAAGGCCATATCTTTTTTTCGGAGTTCAATAGTGGACTCTGGGTTGTTCGCTTAGATGAAAAGGCCGGACCCGCACCAGTGATCGGTGAACCACGATAGAAAGACACACACAGAAGCGTCATGGCGCAAGTTATACGATGGCTCGGGGCAGTGTTCTTCCTCAGTATCACCGCTGGGTATGTCGCCACGCTGGGCGCGCAAGTTGGTCAGGACTCGTTTCTTCCGACGCGCAGCTATTACGTTTATGTGTGCGCTGAGTCAGAAGATGAAGTGGCTGTTGTTCGATATGGGCCTGCCGGCTTGGAAGTGGTCAAGACGGTTACGGTGGGAAGCTACCCAACCGAAACGGAAGGGCCTCACGGCGTGGCGCTTGATCCTAGTGGGCAATATTGGTACGTCTCAATTGCCCACGGTTTTCCATTTGGAAGTGTGCATAAGTATCGAACCGGAACAGATGAGTGGCGCGGTGTCGTAACACTGGGAATGTTTCCTGCGACGCTTACGGTCTCGGCTGCAACAGGATTGCTCTATGTTGCGAATTTTAATCTTCATGGAGGCATGGAGCCGAGTAGTATCTCTGTCGTTGAAGTTGACACGATGAGTGAAGTCGAACGGATCGAGACAGGGATAATGCCGCACGGTTCACGGTTGAGCCGAGACGGGACCCGGCACTATTCGGTAAACATGATGGGTGGCGACCTGGTGGAACTGGATGCGTTGGGCTTTGAAGTGTCTCGCAGGCTGTCACTGGGTGAAGGGGTTCAACCGACTTGGGTCACGGCGCCAACAACCGATGGAATCGTGTACGTAACTGGCAATAACGTCGGGAAAGTGTTCGAAGTCGATCTCGAAGCGTGGCGAGTCCAACGGATATTTGATACCGGTGCCGGCCCGTACAATCTTGCTGTTACACCAGACGAATCGACGCTTATTGCCACATATAAGGGGGATAATTCGGTCGGGGTGTGGGACCTGGTCAGTGGTAAGGAACGTGCTCGTATCAAGACAAGTCGAACGATTCCTCACGGTGTTACGGTGACTCCTGATGGGGCCTATGCATTTGTGACCCTCGAAGGCGTGGGTAGTGATCCGGGGACCGTTGAGGTCTACGATCTAGTTACGGCAGAACGTGTTGCTACCGTTGATATAGGAAAGCAGGCTGGTGGGATCGCGTTCTGGAAGGTAGAAGGAACCTAACCATTAGTAACATGTCCGTCGGATGAGTATTTCTTTGCAGTTGGAAACCGGATACCGTCGGTACCTTTTTGCGGCAGCGACTTTTTTTCTTCTCGCGGTCATTCATACATATCCGCTCATTACGGGGCTAGACCATTTATCACGACATAATGACGATGAGTGGTTGAACGCATGGGCGGTGTCATGGATTGCCCAGCAACTATGGAGTAATCCACTCAGTCTGTTTGATGCCAATATCTTCTATCCTCACGAACAGGCATTGGCGTATACCGAACCACTGTTGGTTCCAGGTGTCATCGGCATGCCGATTCACTGGCTGGGTGTTTCCCCATTACTGACCTATAACGTGCTCCTGCTTCTTGGGATGATGCTGACCGGACTCGCGATGTACGTCTTGGTGTTTCGATGGACTGGTGATCATTGGAGCGGCCTGTTGTCTGGTGCGCTGCTGGCGTTCGGTACACCGATGTTGACACGGCTCCCTCATCTGCAAGCCCAGCATTTCTACTGGTTACCGCTGGCACTACTTGCATTTGACAATTTACTGACGAAACAGCGGACGCAGGATGCGGTGTGGGTAGGAGTCTGTGTGCTTGGGGCGGCATTGACGTCTGGCTATACGGCGATCTTTGTCGTATTCGCACTGGCTGCAACGCTAGTCTCGAGAAATTCAGGATTATGGAGCACACGTGGCATCAGCGTAGTGCTCCGTCTGGCCGTGGTTGCCCTGTTTACGTTGATATTGATCCTGCTGATTTTGTCACCCTATCGAGACTTGCAGGCTACCCGACCGCTGCCGGCTGCTGGAACCTTCTCTGCGGCATTGCAGATATACCTTTCATCGGCCACCTATGTGCACTACCACACATGGGCACAAGGGTTCTATGAACGGACAGCGGGGTCGTTTTTTCCTGGAGCAGTTGCTGTTGTCTTAGCGCTGAGTGCTTTGTGGGGGGCACGTGTATGCAAGACCCGGAGTGTGATGTTTTCATTGTTTAGTATCGGAATAGTCGGGTTTGTACTTTCGCTCGGAACGAGTACACCGGTATACGGATGGGTCTATGACATCATCCCGCCGTTTCAAAGTCTGCGTGCGCCAAACCGTTTTGCCATACTGCCGTTTTTTTCGATCGCGGTACTTGCAGGAATTGGCTTCGCCCAATTGCGGCGTCGAGTCTCGGTCGGGTGGGCCGTACCGGTGTCCATTGCTGTGCTTGTTCTGGCGACCGTCGAGGGGCTCCATGGCGTGCAATACCGAACGTTCGATTGGCACCCGCGAATCTATCAGTTACTTGCAGAGGTAGAGAGTGGACCAGTCGCGATCCTCCCCGTTTATCATGGCCGACAGTTCAACAGAAATGCCCGCTATTTGTTGGGATCGACGTCTCATTGGAGGCCGATGGTGAATGGGTTCGGGAATTCTCGTCCTCCAGATTTCGATCAAAATGCCGCAGTGATTTCCTGGTTTCCTTCGCTTGTGTCAGTCGCACGTCTGCAAGAACTCGGGGTGAGGTACGTCATTGTGCATACGAACGCTATGCCAGAGATACAGGGACGCTTAGCCCAAATAGCGGGCCGTTCCGATGTGACGCTTATTGCGCAGGACGGACCCGATCGGCTGTACCGGATTAACGCTTTTCCAGAGATGCCGGTTAATGGTGCGCTCGAAGATGTGCTGTGGTCAGAGGTTACCTATGTTGAGCGGCCAGGAGAACTCAGCTACCTTGCTGGGAGTCAAGGTATTGGGCGGTTATTTGGACTCCAACGTCCCGAGCACATGGTGGTGCATCTGGAGAACACAACAGAGAACTCGATGCTTGATTTGCGCTTGCCCGCAGAGATGAAGGGACGGTTCTATGATGTGACCACTGGTGCTGTTGTTGGCGAGGTGGTGGTTGAATCTTTTGACAGTGCAGGCGGTCCGGTCTCAGTGGTGCTGCCGCCAGACCAACACGCTGTAATTCTTGAATTACGTGCGATCGATTAGATTCGTTCGATGGCAAGTGCGACGCCGTTCCCTCCTCCAAGGCACAGTGTCGCGACGCCACGCGTGAGATTTCTATTTTTTAACGCATAGAGCAAAGTCGTTAGAATACGCGCTCCACTCGCTCCAATCGGATGGCCAAGAGCGACGGCACCACCGTTCACATTGACTTTAGCTGGGTCCATGTTGAGTTCGCGGATCACGGCAAGAGCTTGAGCCGAGAAGGCTTCATTTAGTTCGATCAGGTCAACGTCGTCTAGACTCCAGCTGACTTTCTTGAGAAGTTTTTGCACTGATTCAACCGGAGTCATTAGTAGCCATTTGGCGGGTCGACCACTGACGGCTTGACCAACGATTCGTGCGAGTGGCTGGACACCGAGTTCTTTTGCCCGTTCGGCAGACATCACGACGACCGCCGCCGCTCCGTCATTGACCCCGGGAGCATTGCCTGCAGTGACGGTCCCTCCGTCTTTTTTGAAAGCGGGTCGAAGTTTCGAAAGCGCTTCCGCGGTCGAGTCGACTCGGACGCTCTCATCGTGCTCCAATCGGATCGGGTCACCTTTGCGTTGAGGAATGTTGACCGGAAGTATTTCTTCAGTGAAGGCATGTTCACGAATGGCGGTCGCGGCTTTTTGATGACTGTACGCAGCGAAGGTGTCTTGGTCTTGACGGGAGATGCCGTACTGCTCCACGACCGCTTCAGCGGCTAAACCCATTGACCAATGTTCGACTGCGCACCACAACCCGTCGTGCATCATTGAGTCGAGTAGTTCGCCATTTCCCATACGGAGACCATTTCGTCCGTCTGGAAAAAGATAGGGGCAATTACTCATCGATTCCATGCCACCAGCGACGGCAACATCAATATCGCCAGTCGCGATACCTTGCGCCGCGAGCATGACAGCTTTAAGACCCGAACCGCAGACTTTGTTAATTGTTAGTGCTCCGACCTCTGGTCCCAAACCGCCTTTGAGAGCGGCTTGGCGAGCTGGAGCTTGGCCGAGACCCGCCGAGACAACATTACCCATGATGCATTCGTCGACAACGGTTGTCTCGATCCCTGCGCGCGTGATTGCTTCACGGATGACGCGACTGCCGAGGTCCGTGGCCGGTAAACTGCTCAGGCTGCCGAGAAATTTTCCGGTCGGCAAACGTGCCGCGCTCACGATCACAGATTCACGCATGGTGTGATACTCCCTATCTTGTAACGTCGATTACTTTTACGACAGTAGTCCCGAGTAGTTGTCCGAGTCGTTTGCGAATGGTTGGCTCGCATCGGATGGTTTCAAGTCGCCAGTGTTCGTTGATAGCACGAACTGTAAGGGTTCCGTCGGGACGTAATCTGATAGATGTAGCTCGTGCGAGGGCTGATCCAACTGAGGTGGTCCAAGCAAATCGAACTTTCCCTTCTGATAATGGCTGATCTTTGAGTAGCGCCGAAAGCGCGAAGTCAGCACACCGTCTCGCAGGAATCATGTTCAGATCGTATCATCGCTTGGTGAGGATAGTGTTAGCGTCTCGTTCACCTCGTCGGTCGGCATTACTTCAAGATGCTGGGTATGACATTGAGGTGAGCCCAGCTGATGTCGAAGAACACCAACGCAGTAATGAATCTCCGCGGGCGTATGTTTCACGGTTAGCCGTTGATAAGGCAGACGCGGTGGCGCAACGGTATCCGGATCAGATCGTCATTGGCGCTGATACCGTGGTGGTACTTGATGACGTGGTCTTTGGTAAGCCGCTTGATAGGGATGAAGCCGTCGGAATGCTTACGAAGTTATCTGGGAGAACTCACACAGTACTGACAGGAGTTGTTGTTCGGCGTGCTTCGACAGTATTAACAGGGGTTGAGTCGACTGAGGTGACGTTCGTAGAGCTTACGAGTGCCCGAATTGACTGGTATGTAAGCAAGGGAGAATCAGACGATAAGGCTGGTTCGTATGCAGCGCAGGGGGGCGGATCCTGCTTAATCGAGCGTATTAACGGTTCTTATACGAATGTCGTTGGGTTGCCCATGGCAATGGTTGATCGTCTCGTGAAAAAATGCGAACGGAATCTGTAGGCGTTGCAGGCGCGTTGACTGCTTGTTTAGAGGGCGATATCCTTAGGGCAGACATAGTTCCTCAAATTAAGGGTGTTCTTGTATGGTAAGTAAAGCAGTAAAGATTGTACTAACGACCGTTGCGCTTTTCGGTACGTTTTTGTTCCTTATGTGGACGACGATGCAAGAGGGGACGCAGTATTTCCTTGAGGTAGAGGAAGTGACTGCGGATGCTGCAGCGTGGGACGGAGAGGAACTCAGGGTCCACGGCTACGCCGCCAATGTACTTAGGCGTCCCAAAAGCCTCGATTATCGTTTTGAAATCACGGATAGTGTTGGTGGTAGCTTGCATGTTGTGAATGCCGTGTACTCCGGTATCGTTCCTGATACGTTTGATAATCACGCGGAAGTCGTTGCAACAGGGCGACTCGTCGGTGATACGTTACATATTGTCCCTGACGGGATCATGGCGAAGTGTCCGTCAAAATATGAAGAGAAGCCGTCGGTGGGTGAAGAAGCCGCCGGTGGTTATGTTTCGGTAACCCAGTTCGACGGAGCGAGTAACTAGCGCTACTTCGTCACAGTGGACACAGGGTCTAGCTGATGGCCACACTCGGAACCTACACACTCGTTGCGGCATTTATTACCTGTGCGTACGCTGCAGCAGCGGCAGTCGCTGGGCATCGCCGTCGGTCCACGCGTCTCCTTGAGAGTGGCATCGGCGCATTTTACCTTGTGACCGCGCTGATGACGTTTGCGTCCGCAATTATCGTGCGGGCCTTTGTCACAGGGGACTACTCCATTCGATATGTTGACCGCTATTCGGATGCGGTTCAACCGCTGTTCTACAAAGTGACGTCGTACTGGGGTGGGCTTGATGGCTCGATCATGTTTTGGGTGTTTTTGCTTTCGGTCTTCGGAGCAATAGCGGTTAAGACGAATCGTGAACGACACCGCGAACTCATTCCATACGTCATTGCAACGGTCAGTGTGGTTCAACTGTTTTTCTTGATGATAATGATCGTGAGCAAGAATCCGTTTGCGACCTATCTCATTGATACGCCCGTCGATGGGCGCGGTCTAAACCCATTGCTGCAGAACCCGTATATGGTGATTCATCCCCCCTCGTTGTATACGGGGATGGTGGCGATGACTATTCCGTTCGCGTTTGCTATGGCGGCGCTGATTACGGGGCACCTTGACGACTCATGGTTACGAGCCGTTCGTCGCTGGACGATGTTTTCATGGTTCTTTTTATCACTGGGCCTCACACTCGGCATGATTTGGGCGTACGAAGAATTGGGCTGGGGTGGTTGGTGGGGATGGGATCCAGTCGAAAATGCTGGCGCACTTCCCTGGTTTCCTATGACGGCGTTTCTGCATTCGGTAATGGTGCAAGAGCGTCGAAACATGTTGCGTGTGTGGAATATTTCACTCGTCATTATTGCCTTCGTACTCACGCTGTTTGCGACGGCGATGACCCGGACTGGAATAGTGCAGTCGGTACATTCTTTTGGCGAAGATCCACAGCTGGCCCTGATGTTTGGGATCTTTATTAGTCTGACTCTGATCGTGAGTTTTGGGTACGTTATTTATCGCTTACCCTTATTGCGCGCGCGGAACGAACTCGAATCGTGGGTGTCTCGTGAAGCCGCATTTCTCGTGAATAACTGGATACTGCTGTTTTCAGCGTTTTTTATTTTGTTCGCAACAATGTTTCCAACGCTGAGTGAAGCAGTGACCGGCCAACGGATTACCGTCGGTCCTCCGTTTTTTAATAAATGGATGGTTCCAATTGGTCTAATGCTGTTGTTACTCACCGGAATTGGCCCTTTGCTGGCTTGGCGAAAGTCAACAATTGCAAATCTGAGACAGCAGTTTCTTTGGCCCACCACATGCGCCGTCTTAACGGCCACCGTCCTTTACGGACTCGGATTTCATGTGTGGGTTTCCGGGATGTGTTTTGCTCTTTGCGCGTTTGTTGTGGGGACGATATCACAGGAGTTCGTGCGAGGAGCGGTGGTCAGACGTGGGGTGACCGGTTCTGATTTATTGACGGCGATGATTGGACTCGTCACGCGTTCGCGGCGTCGATATGGAGGATACGTCATCCATGTTGGGATTGTCTTGATCATGCTGGGATTTGCTGGCTCTGGATATAAGCAAACGGCGCAGGTCCTGTTGAATCCAGGTGAACAAGTCGAGGTCGGACGTTTCGTAGTTAGACACGACCGACTCAGCATTACAGACGACGGCGCCAAAGAGATGCATACGGCTCACCTGACCGTGTTCAAAGATGGGCAAGAGGCGGGGCAATTGTTTCCAGGGCGGTGGTATTACCGCAAACATGAGACGGAACCAACGACTGAGGTCGCGTTGAGGAGACGTCTGAGTGAAGACTTATACGTTGTACTGGCAGCCTATGACATGGCTGACCAGTCTGCCAGTTTTCAGGTGACCGTTAATCCCTTAGTAAATTGGATTTGGTTTGGATTTGCAATGCTAACGTTCGGTACAGGCATTGCCCTCTTGCCGGAGAGTCGGTTCGCCTTCTTAGCGAGCAAATCACCACCTGAAAGTGTTGGTGCGACTTCAGGAGTGTCGACTACGATACTTATCCTGGCGGTGATGTCAGGGTTGTCTAATCCGATATATGCGCAGCAAGGTGTCAACGTTGAGTCATACACGGCTACGACGGAGCTCGAGGCCGAACTACAGAATGAACTGGTCTGTGTTTGTGGAGACTGCCCGCACTATACGTTGGCAGCCTGTCGGTGTGCATTGGCGCCGCAGTGGATAACAACCTCTGATGGACGTCAAGAGATTGCACGGGCCGGTTCTGAGTTTATGCGTGGTCAACTGCGCGAACAGATTGAGTTAGGGCGTAGCCGACGAGAAATCCTGGATTATTTTATTGAGTCTTACGGCAGCCAGGAGCCACTAGGGGCGCCGCTTGATGAAGGGTTTAATCGGTTTGCTTGGCTCTTTCCTTATCTTGTTGGTGTTGGCTGTCTGATTGGCGTTGGCGTTGTTGCCGTGCGGTGGTCTCGCCGTGATTTGGCGACCGTTGGTGGAGCCTCTTCCTCGTTGGAAGTCGTGGACGCCGAGCTCGATGCCCGCTTGGATGATGAGCTCAGAAATCTCGACTGATACGACTAGTTCGTCTTTTCGGGCTTGGCATTGTTTTGTTCTTGCCGGTCTCGTGGGGGCGACGGTCGCGGTGGTTATCGTCCAGCCAACCGAAACAGCGTCACTCGTGTTGCTAGTGCTTGCGGTTGGCGCCGGATCGTACGTTGGATTCGGAATCTATCGCGCAGTGCTCCCCTTGTTTTCAACGAAATTTTCCGCACGGATCGAGACGGTTGGCGGGCGAACGCGTGCGGCATTGGACCGTGAGAAGACCTTGGTGTTAAGGGCCATTAAGGAACTCGAATTTGATCGTGCAATGGGGAAGGTGTCGGAAGATGATTTCGCTGCCATGGGAGGAAAACTCCGGTCGCGTGCACGTGAACTACTTAAACAATTGGATGTCGATGGGATGACCTACCGGGATCTTATCGAACGTGAACTACTGGAACGTTTGGGGCTCATAGGCCTTGAGCCGGCGGGTATTCAGGAGGCGCCTGCGAGACGGCAAGTGTGTGGCAGTTGTGGGACGGGCAATGAAGAGGATGCGCAATTTTGCAAGAGTTGTGGGGCAGGGCTATGAAGAGGGCCACATTGTCCGTTTTTATGATTCTTGGCCTCATACTAGCGCTGCAAGCGCAACCTGACCCGAGGCAAATGTCGGGTATCCCACTGCCTGACCCGCAGTTGTCGAGTGGAACTATTACCGTTCGAGTGATTCGTGGTTCATTAGCTAATAATGTGCCTGATCATCCGGTCGAATTGCGCCAGGGGGACAATGTCGTAACAGTTGCGACAGATATGGAGGGTCGTGCGGAGTTCCTTACTTTGAACGCTGGTCAGACGGTTATTGCATCGACTGAACTTGACGGCGTAAGGTTGGATTCTCAGCCTTTCCAGGTGCCAGGCCGAGGTGGTATTCGACTCATGCTCGTTGGCGTTGGTGAAAGCGATACCGGGGCATTAAATGAAGTCCCTGCGCAGTCAGGGACTGTGACATTCGGAGCGGAGTCGCGAGTGGTTCTCGAACTAGGGGAGGAGACGGTTTCGATTTTCTATCTCTTCGACATCGTCAATTTGCTTGCGGTGCCCGTGGAATTACCAGAGGGGCCTGTTGTACTAACATTGCCTGCTGGTGCCGTTTCAACGACGGTACTCCGGGATTCGCATCCGCAGACGAGAAGTGAAGGACCCGTGGTGACATTATCTGGGCCCTTTCAATCTGGTAATACGCCGCTTCGGGTTGCGTATG
>CAUZRA010000023.1:0-10172 GCA_963582035.1 Vicinamibacteria bacterium
GGTTGAGATTGCCAGGATGGTCTTGTTTACGACCGTGCATGGAGAAGTAGTAAGTCTACGCGCCAGCCAGGCGAAGGTCGGAAACTTGGTTAGCATTTCGTTGGTCGATGAATACGAACAGGATATATATATTCCGCACGAAGAATGCGAAGTGGCGCTCACTCCAGAACAAGTCATCGAGTGTTTCCTTGACGGCGACCCAAACCCGAACCCGAATGGCTACAGAGTTAGGCTTGAATCTCAGTTTTATCCACAGTTAGATGAGGTATACGACGCAATGTTACGTGATCGGCAAACGAGTGAGAGAGACGAGTAAGAATGGTTATGTCCCTGCCCAACAGATCTACTAGCTATCGCTTCTCTCAAACCACAGATTGAAAGTGCGATCGGGCTGTGGACGCAGTCGACACCCGTCGCGCCATGGGAGTTTCGGCGTCAATCACGGCGGCGGCGAGGAGATTTTGTTTTGAAGAATTCAGAGAGAGTCATTGGCTTCATTAAACCAGGGGCGCCTTGTCTAACATATCTATCGATCAACTCCCACGTTTCATGCGCGTAGCCAGTTAGCCCACCAGAATCTTTCGTGGGGAAATCCCCATTTTTCTGTTTGTAAGCGACCGCCATTTCCCAAATCTTGTTGACGGGTGGTTGAACCCTATCGCTCTTTTTCTGCCCTGAGCTGTTCTTTCTCATAGGCTCCATCCACAGATTCCCTAACCATTTCCTCATGAAATTTTTCTTCCCTGATCCGTGCTTTCTCAAAGGCTTCTACAAATAGTTCAGAATAATCGATCTCTGTGGATACTTCTGGTTCTGGTGCAGGGGATTCCTCTACAAACCGCACTCCATCTGCTGGCTGAGTAAAATATTCTTTTTGCTCTTTTAATGATCGCTTTTTACTCATTGCATTTCTACCTGTATCACGTTCATATCCACTTCGCCCGCACCTACTTTAATTGTCTTACGTCCTACAACTTTATACTTCGCTCCATTTTGATACCCAAGTTGATACCCTAGCCGCTGCACACTGTGGAACACGTACAATAGTATTGAATGTATTTGCTAAGTCATTTGAAGCGTTGAGCCTACCTGCACGATTCATAGTGCTCTCTTAATCTGGAGGTTCCCGGTTCGATTCCGGGGCGGCTCACCACCTTGTAGGGAGATCCGAGAAATGAGTGACGTATTAACCGGCGCCGAATTCAAACAACAACTCCGTGATGGTATTCCTAAGTTAGGGCTCTTCGTAAATTCTCATAGTCCAACCGTCGTCGAACAACTGGCGCATACTGGATACGATTGGCTGCTCGTTGACACGCAACACGGGCCGATGGGATTCGAGACCCTCTCGCAAATGATCGGAGGGGTGTCAAATGGCGGAGCGAAATCATTAGTACGAGTCGCCGGTGCACACGACCGCGGTGGCATTCAGCAATCTCTTGATGTTGGCGCCGATGGGGTGCTTGTCCCGTATATCAACACGGTCGACGAAGCGCGACAAGCCGTGAGTTGTTGCCGCTACCCCACCGCCGGCACACGGTCCGTCTATTTCCCCCAGCGGAGCATGAATAAAGCCGGACTCCTTGGGTATGCCGGAGCAGCCAACGATAACGTCATTTGCGCCCTGCAAGTGGAAACTGCTGACTGCATCGACAATATTGAGGAAATTGCTGCCGTCCCTGGTGTGGACCTCTTGTTCCTCGGCCAGAATGACCTCTGCATGTCGATGGGGCTGTTTGAAAAATACCAATTTTCTGACATGTACTTTTCTGACGAACTTCAGGAAGCCACCAGCAAACTTCGCAATGCCGCCAAGAAAAACAATGTGATCCTCGGGCTCTTTTTGTTTGGCACTGATCGCGTTGGTGAATTTCTCGAAAAGGATTTCTCACTCTTCAGCGTTGGCAATGACCTGCATCACGTCCTCACCCAGGCAGGTGCCTACATCAACAATGTTGAAGAAGTGTCCAAAGAAAAAGGTCGGCCCTGGGCACGCCGGCCTACGGCCTTGTTATAAGTACACGTAACCCGAAGGACCCTATGACTGGCCGACCTCGTTTTCTCTTGGGTCGGCCAGTTGTTTGTACACAGACTGGTGTAGCCGCCGGAATTTAATGTCTCAGTCGATCGAGCACCCCAGTGAGAGCCATTGGCACACCCATGACCTACATTCTTGATGGCCGTCAGCACCTCGGGTTGACTATTGGTGGCCCGCGTCTGATTGCATTCGCCCTGCCCCGGTGAGCACAGAATGGTGGAACCGTTAGACATCAATACCGACAGCATCAGTTTGCATTAGGATCGTCATGCGTAATCACGCGCAAATTTCCTAAGCAGGACACTATGGCGAAGGCATATCTCATTGGACACGTCACCGTGAAAAACCCAGACCAGTTCCTCGCTGAATACGGCGCAAAGGTTGAAGCGACCATCACAGCTTTTAACGGACGCTTTCTTGCGCGCGGTGGCGAAGTAACCTACCGAGAAGGTGAGCCTCTCGGGGACATCAACGTCATTGTGGAATTCCCTGACCGCAGTACGGCAACTGCGTGGCTCAACAGTGATGCCTACCAGACTATTCTTCCGGGTCGTACAGAAAACACTGACGGCCATATCCTCATCATGGATGGGGTCCCAGATTAGCCCTACCCGAATCTGTATCAGACAACTAAACCGTGGGCCGTCACTGTTCAGGTGTTGGGAGTAACCCCTCACGCTCGATCCATTCGCCCAACCGCATCACCTGGTCAATGTTGAGTGTATTTTGGATATCAGATAACGGATCGGCATTCAGTACGATCAGATCTGCGACCTTCCCCGCCGCAAGCGTCCCAAAATCGGCTTCGCCGACGGGAGGCATCCGCCCTGCACCAGTAGCCGTGGCCGCAACAATCGCTTCCATTGGTGTTAAACCTGCATCGACGTACAACTCCATCTCGTGATGCATGCCCCAGCCAAACGGGACATTTGGGGTGCCGGCATCATTTCCCAAGGCTACCTTGATACCCGCGTCATGAATCGTCTTCACAAAATCCTGGACCTGACGAAACTGCGCTTTCTGATCGGCAAAACCAGGACTGTTCACAATTTCCGCCCGTACCGCTGGGTCATCCAATCGGGCCAACGCATCCTGATTAAACGCCAGCCGTAAATCGGGGTCAGCAAGAAGTTCTGGACGTTCAGCAAAATGCCACCGGTTCTGAATGATTGACAACGTTGGCGTAAACGACACGTCGTTCTCCAGAGACATCTGCAGGAACTCTTGTGATGGCTCGGGAGCATCGACCGGCACGCCAGCTCCTGGTCCAAACGTCAACACAGTACTGTGTAGGAAATCACGTAACCCCGCCTCTATCAGCTGTCGCCCATCAGCTTCGTTATCAATATGGGCGACAGGCAACGCACCGTTTCGAAGTGCCTCGTCGACAATCACCGTGCGCATCTCCGGAGTAATCTTCAAGCCAGGCTCCGCCACTTCGTTGACCCACATCTTGATGAAGTGAACGCCCAGGCCAATCTGGGCTTGCACCATCGACCGTGCCTCTTCTTCAGTCGTCGGAGCATTCCGGCCAGCCGCATTGAATCCATTAGGATGGGAAAATCCGAGCCCAGCCGTGTACGCTCGCGGAAATCCAAGTCGTCCAGCATTGGCTTCAAGTAAAAAGGGGATAGCCTCGGCTGAGTCACTTCCGATACTTCGAGCCGTGGTGACACCATAGTACAGCTGCGTCCGGAACTGGCGCTCAATGTCTTCTGGCCCGCCTCGATAATGAACATGCAAGTTCACCAGGCCAGGCATGATCGTCTTCCCGGCAACATCAATAACCTCGGCACCGGCGGGCACCTCAGTTGTGCCCCGGGAACCTGCATGTTCTATCCGACCATCACGAATGACGACGACCGAATCCTGAACCGGGGTGGCACCACTTCCGTCGATCAATTGCGCCCCAACAAGTGCAAGGCCTCCGGGCTCAATAGTTGGAGGTGGTGTCTGACTTTCCCCACACGCCCCGATGAGCAGCACGGCGCTAAACATCACAAAATGAAGTCGTCTCATCATTTACTCCCACATAATCATTGACGGCAACCAGGATCGCTCCGGTTCACCTGTATAAGGTTACTGTAGCCGTATTTCCACGCGATCGCTCAGGACATCACGACTAAAACCTCCTTGTCATGCCCCTTCCCAGCAAGCGACATTTCCCACTGGGCAAAAGACCGCCGTTTTCAAACTCATGGCATTTCTATGTGACTGCCGTTAATTGTGCGAATAGGATTACCTACGTGGACCCGTCGCTCATCTTTCTGAATTACTTTGTCGACCCGAAACGCCGCAGTCGTCACTATCGTGACCTCCTAGCGAACCTCGACCCGACTAAGTATGTGTTCACCGACACACTATCGGCCGGTGATGAACCACGCGTGCGAATCATTGTCAATAAGACACGTGAGTTGTCAGCAAACACACTCGCAACGTTTCCTCACCTAGCAGGTATTTGTCTCACTACGACCGACCAGTGGATGCTCACCTTCGATGACAACAATTCGCCCATTACTATTCAATCCGTTGACACAGATCGTGGAACGGATGTCGCTGAAGTCGCAGTCCTCTTAATGTTGACGGGATTAAAAACCCTTGCCGATGGGGCACGCTGGCATGCGTTCCGATCACCAACGCGTTTCTACCGCCAACTCGTTGCTCCAACCGCTGGCGAGACCGTCGGTGCGCACAACTGGACCGGCACATCCACACTCACTGCGTACCGAAAAAAGGTTGGCATCATTGGCTACGGGTTAATCGGACATCAAATCCACCGGCGCATCAAGGCATTCGGTACCGATGTTTTCTACAATCATCCGCAGCGTTTTTCAGCAACGATCGAACAACGACTCGAAATACAATTTCTGGAACGCAAACAATTGTTTAAAGAGTGCGACATCATTTTTGTCCAGCTGCCTCTCACGGTAACCACTGAAGACCTCATTGCAAATGACGAACTTGCTCTCGCGCAACCTCATCTCGTCCTCATTAATTGCGGTCGTGCGGCCGTCGTCAATAAAGCAGCCGTATCTCGCGCACTCCGAACAAAACGCATCGCCTTCTACGGAGCTGATGTCTTTTGGCGCGAACCGATACCTCTATGGGACCAGTTTCGCGTGATGCGAAATGTATGTATCACACCGCATGTGTCTGAAAGCGTAACCGGCAGCATTCCCCATGACCGACACGTTGCCGGGGCGCTTGGCCATCTTGTCAGGACGATCGATGCCAGTTGACCCCTCATACGACCGTGACGCGTATATCGCTGACCTTCTAAATCCAGATAAAGGTTACTTTCTTATTAAGAATTATTTTTCTGATACGGAAATTGATCACTACAGGAATGAATGTGAGAAGTTTCTCCGCACCGGCCCGGTATGTGTGTCACGCATCAATACGGACTGGATGCCGGATTACGTGCAGCCCCGCTCACACGACAAGGTCGGACGCACGTACCGTATTTATCAATATCTGCACAACGACCACAGTGAACTAACGGCCGCGTTTTTCAGAAAAGCTCTCAGTATCAGGAACACCATCGAAGAAACGTGGCTCGGTGATCCACACTACCGATCCGAGAAAGAAACCCTGCAGAACTACATCATTGTGACCAAATACATCACAGATACTGGTTACTTGCCTCCACATAGGGATTACTACGGACCGGCACCGTTTCCACTACTGCAATCACTTGTCCTCCTGTCACGAATGCCGGACGACTATACGGGAGGCGATTTCCTGCTCCGGACCAAAAAGGGAACGTCCTTAAGCCTCGCCAACGACATCGGCGCAACGAAAGGTGACCTCCTTGTGTTCGACAAGTCGCTTGAACACACGGTCGAGTTGACGCAAGCCGGCACTTCGACGAATCTCGGACGATGGAGCGTGCTTGTCGGCGCACGTGCTATCCGAGACAGCCGCCTGCGAGGCATCTCTAAACGTTTCCTCTACAGTCACCCGTTCTATCCCTACACGCGACCAATTGCAAAAGCCCTCCGCGTACTCGGCGTACCCATCTAACATAGACTGACTGTTCGTAAGCTACCATCCACAAGCTCATATGCAGACATTACGTCGTGGCGGCGGCGACCGCCCCTGAGACCCGAACGCCAAAGAACGAATGGTCCCATCGCTCCTCGTGACACAATTCAGTGCTTCGCTGATCACAGAGATACCTAAGTGAACCGACGGACGTTTGCAACGAAACCGCTACATCTGACTATCGTATTTTTCGGATTCCTCATCTTGTCTTCTGAAAAACTTGAGTCGGCGCAGGCACGCAACGACCCTGCCTCGAAAACTCAAGACGCCTCAGGACAAACAGTCGGTGACGTGGTAATCGATGGTCCACCGCCACCAATACCACCATCGGTGATTACCCGTGATGGCGGGAAAGC
The DNA here is from genome assembly GCA_963582035.1 of Vicinamibacteria bacterium. Lineage (GTDB taxonomy): Bacteria > Acidobacteriota > Vicinamibacteria > Vicinamibacterales > UBA8438 > DTWD01. The sequence continues at coordinate 6,439 of CAUZRA010000023.1, forward strand.
AACAATGCGTGCGATCAGACTGACCGAGCCATTGGAGGTCGATGGCCGCCTGGATGAATCGGTCTACGACACGGTTGAACCTGTATCAGACTTTATTCAGCAATTACCTAATGAAGGGGCACTGTCGACCGAACGCACCGACGCATGGGTAATGTATGACGATGAAAATTTCTACGTGTCAGGTCGTTGTTGGGATAGCGCCCCGCCAAGTGAGTGGACTGCAACGGAAATGCGTCGCGACGCATTCAATCTGCTCAATAACGATTTATTTGGCTTTTTGATTGACACGTTCTACGACCGCCGGAATGCCCTTCTGTTTTACGCAAATCCTGTTGGCGGATTTGTCGACCAGGCAATTACCAATGAGGGAAACCCTAATCGAGATTGGAACCCTGTCTGGGACGTTCAAACCGACCGCTTCGATGGAGGGTGGACGATCGAAATGGTCGTGCCGTTTAAATCCCTGCGGTACCGCCCAACAAAAGATCAAGTTTGGGGAATACAGCTACGGCGAACCATTATTCGAAAAAACGAATGGACCTATCTCACACAGATTCCCATCTCGGCCGCTGGTTTTGGTGGGCGTGGTGGCGTATTTCGCGTCTCTGCGGCGGGAACACTCGTAGGACTGGAGGCACCCGATACGGGCCGGCTTGTCGAAATCAAACCGTATGCGATCGGGAGTACCACTGTTGATAAGGTGAGTCGTGGTTCATCCGGACCACTGCATACAGGTGACGCCGGAGTAGACCTGAAATATGGTGTGACTCAAAATCTCACCGCCGATTTCACGTACAACACGGACTTTGCGCAGGTCGAAGTTGACGAACAGCAAGTGAATCTCACCAGGTTCAGCCTATTCTTTCCTGAAAAACGAGAATTCTTTCTGGAAGGGCGCGGTATTTTTGATTTCGCGCGCGGTGGTTTTCGCAGTGGCATCGGACGACGCCGGGGCGGCGTCGTTGGCGGTGGGAGCGCACCCACTCTCTTCTACAGTCGACGCATCGGTCTGCAAGGTGGACGAGTCGTTTCTATCCTCGGCGGCGGACGGCTAACCGGAAAAATTGGGGCCTTTGATGTCGGAGCCCTGACCATCCAAACTGACGATCAAATCGCCTCGAACTCGATCGACACGAACTTCACGGTCTTACGACTTAAGCGCGACATCCTCCGCCGCAGTACGGTCGGGACGATGATCACCAATCGTTCCATTGCCCTTGCTGGTAACGGCTCGAGTCAAGCCTACGGCGTTGATGCCAACTTTGCTTTTTATGACAATATCAATTTCCTAGGCTATTACGCCCGGACACGCACGCCCAGCATTCATGATCGTGATGCCAGCTATCAAGCCCGTTTTGACTACAGCGGTGACAAATACGGCTTCCAAACAGAGCACCTTCTCGTGGAAGACAATTTTCGCCCTGAAGTTGGTTTCATTCGCCGAGACAATTTTCGCCGCACGTCCGTCGCAGGCCGGTTCAGTCCACGTCCCAGCTCCATCGAATCGGTTCGGCAATTTGTATTTGAAGCGAGTCTCGACTACTTCCTGACTGCGGACCAGGGGTATCTCGAAACGAGACAGAGTCAAATCGGATTCCAGACCGAGCTGGAAAATAGTGACCAGATTGGCGCGCACCTGAGCGATAACTATGAACTCCTCCATACTCCTTTTTCACCTGGTCGCGGTCTTGCGATTCCAGTCGGTGGCTACAGCTTCAACGACTTCGGACTGACGTATGCCCTCGGTCCACAGCGCCCACTCACAGGCACCGTCGGACTAACCACTGGTGGCTACTTCAACGGTGACATTACGTCGGTTAATCTCAGTCGTGGCCGTATTGACGTAACGTCGGTCTTGTCTGTCGAGCCAAGCGTGTCCTTTCATTGGATCGATTTACCGAACGGTTCGTTTCGCACAGATCTGGCTCACACCCGCGTCAACTACACCTTCTCGCCACGCATGTTTGTGAGTGGACTCCTGCAATTCAATTCGACAAACACCACGCTCGCTACGAACGTGAGATTGCGATGGGAGTACTCGCCAGGCAGCGAACTGTTTGTCGTCTATACCGAAGAACAAGACACCGATCCACTCCGACCCAATCGCTATGCGGAACTCCGAAACCGAGGCTTCGTGATCAAGTTCAATCGATTGTTTCGGTTCTAGTGAGATGACGTTCTAACTCATCTCTTGTTTGTTGAATCAGCGTATCCCGGTCATCCAGCGTAAGACCGTGCGTCGCTATCGATTCGCCTATCGTAACCTCCACCGTCACGGGTCGAATCAAGGGACTGCCTCGCTGCATGGCCTCACCTGCACCTCGAACGGTAATTGGCACAATGGGCACCTGTGCCTTGATCGCCATGATGAAGACACCTTTTTTGAATGGCAGTAATGACCGTGTTCGGCTCCGCGTGCCTTCGGGAGCAGTCAGAAATGAGTCACCGTTGGCAAGCATGTCGACTGCGCCATCAATCGCGTGCCCGCTTTGTTCGCGGTTATCCCGTTCGATCGGCACGAACCCAAGTGCGTCAGCGACATTCCGCAACAAAGGCATGACGGCGCGCAGTTCTGCTTTATACACAGCCTTGAGCTTTGGATGGACCGCTGTCAACGCGAGAAAAATAATTGGCGGGTCAAGATTACTGGTGTGATTGAAACAGTACACTGCGGCCCGCCCAGGCTGAACTCTGTCCCCGTACCGCACATAAAACCTGATGCCGGCCATCATAAGACCGAGACGTGCTCCGGCGCTCGCAAGTGCGTACAACACGTCACCCCGTCGGAACACCACCGTCAACACAATGCCGATCGGGGCAAATATCAAGATCCAAACAAACACACTTACATATGCCAAAACAGAACGCGCAACGGCAATGACGGTCTGCAGGAGTGTCACATACAGTCTCAATAACGTGAGGGGAATTCTTCTTACCGAACGACTTGCCCGTGAGTGTCTGATGTTCGAGAAATCAAATACAGCAGGGCTAGGCCCATGAGGATCACCATAGGTCCCTCCGACAGAGTCCACGATAATGGCAACCCGACCCACAAGTCGATGCCGCAAAGCATCACACCCAATACGACAGTCCACCAACCCAAGAACAACAATAGAAGACGTTGGCGCCTCATGTCGAAGGACGCCAACCAGAACAGCCCCCCCATCATGGCATAGAAGGCCGACGTGGACCGTGCGAGGTACCACACGATCGGGGTATCAGGAAAGACGCCGAGGCCAAGAGCGGTATGAATCTCCTCCATCCACGCACGTGGCGCCACCACAAACACAAGCGCCAGTAGCATCGACGTGCCCCCAATACGCAAAAACAGTTGCAATAAGCGGTCCGGCGTCAATTGTTATCCCCGATAGCTCGACAGATCACACCTATAGTACGTCCGTGACCGCAGAATAATACGTGCAATAGTTACAATTCCATGTAACAGTCGGAATCTCATCACTCACTAAACATGCATGCGCATCTGTAATGCAGGAGTCGACCCAACTATCGTTACCAACATAGGGAATCATGGAAATATCAAACTCCACCCGGTGACTGAATCGCGGCTCGCTCCGCCGACCATTGCAATAGACGAAGTACCCCGTGTTGGACACCTCAAGGCCACTGCCACGCAATAACCATTGGTAAATTTCCATCTGGCGTTTGTACTGGTCCTGCCACGACGCATCAAGACTGACAGGGCTGTCTTTACTCGTGGCTTTGTAATCCACCAC
>CAUZRA010000024.1:0-10144 GCA_963582035.1 Vicinamibacteria bacterium
CGCCGAGAACAGTAGATGTATCTGTGACACGGATGCACACGGGGAAACCGTGGATGACTGATTTTGCCAACCCATTTGTGCAGGCCGCCGGGCGAGCGATTGAGCGGGGCTTTGGCCGGAAACCGGTGTTTACTCGCGAAGGAGGATCGATTCCGGTAATTGCAAGCTTTGAGGAAAGATTTGGACTACCAGCGGTATTGTTCGGGATTGGCCTTCCTGATGAAAATGCACATGCTCCAAATGAGAAACTTGATCTAGATAATTTTCATCGTGGCGTTATATCGGTGGCAGCGTTGTACGAAGAAATTGGTGCGTTAAGGTAGCGTACGAGTGGTATCGTTGTGACAAATACGTTGTGTTGGTTTCCATGAATTATTTGAACGGTTAGTCAGAGAGCGATCTCGATTGGCGACTGCCGGCTGCTAGTTGAAGCTGGCGACACGGCGGCGTAGAGCTTTTACATGTTCCCAGATTTCCGCGTGCTCGCTTATTTCTTCCGTCTCTACGTGGTTATCGATTTCTTCGGGCGTTCTGATCATTTCTTTGCTCGCGGTGAATCGAAGGTAAGCTTCCAGGTCTCTTAAAGCCGCCGCATATCTATTTAAGTGGTATGCGAGAAGGCCCCGATCGCGCAGTTCTGTGATTGCCGACGGATCGAGCCCTAGTAAAAGCTCGGTAATAGTGTGTGCCTGTGGAAATGACTTCATGTTGACATAAAGACGTTTAAGGTTGACGAGCATACGAACGAGTATTTCCGGTTTGGTTGCACGTGAGAGCACATGTCGGTCAAAGGCCGCTTCCTCGCCAGCATGCTTTTGAAGTAAATCTCGACAGTCAGATTCCGAAAGCACTCCGCCTCCATGGAATGGATCAATGATGACCTCGGTATTAAGAGAAAGTACAGCCTCAGGAGGCATTGGAACCTTGAGTAAGAAGTGACCGGGGAAATTTATGCCATGTACTTCAACGCCGGCGCGCCTTGCAACTTCGATGTAGACGATCGATAAACTGATGGGAATGCCAGTTTGTCTGTCGAGAACTTCATTTAGAAAACTGTTTCTCAGGTCATCGTAATTGTTTTGATTTCCCGTAAAACCTTCTTGCTTGAATAGGTAAGAGCTTATTTCCGTAATGCGTGACATAGGGTCTGCGGCCTCGCCGGAAGCGGCGATACGTTTGGCGGCAGCGGCACCCATTTCATCAAGCTTCGCAAGGTATCGTGAAGTATCCAATCTTGGATACTCAAGTTTCGCGATGAACAGAGCGGCCGACGCGAGATCAGGTTCTGGAGTTGTCGCAATTTCCGTAAATCGATGGACAAAGTCTGGCGTGGTCATAGTCTTCTATCAGTACAGCACACTACGGCTTGTTACTGCTAGTTTGGCTATTTTCAACGAGTGCTTCTAAGGTCTTGACGTCAATGTCGTCTAGGCTCGGCACAATATGATTTGCGACCGTAAGTGTAGTTGCGGAGTACGTGGTGGTGACGGCAATGCATGGAAGTCCGGCTGCATGCGCGGACTGAATTCCCCATAGGGAATCTTCGATGGCAACGAATTCATTGGGTGAGGGCGGACGTCCTATCGCTGTGCAGAGTAATTCGACGGCCAAACGATATGTATCCGGTTCCGGCTTAGAGTGCTCCACATCATCGGCCGCGACGATCGTTGTGAAGTACGATCGTAGCGACGATGCAAGCAAGATCGTCTCAATTTCTTGATGGAGTGCTCCGGATGCGATTCCGAGTTCACAGGTTCCAGCAAGACGCTCGATGCAGCCTCGAGCTTCCGGAAAGATGACATTTTTACTTTCGACAAGCTGGGTATAGCGCTCACCTTTGAGAACGATTAAAGCGGATATCTCGTCTGGCGAGAGAACGATGTGTTGGTCTTTCGCCAGACGAGTAAATACGCCTATATCGTCGTAACCGAGATAGGTCGATTCGTACACTTCTTTGGAAAGTATCATTGGTGTTTGGCCTAGTACGTCTTGGTAGGCTTGTAGGTGTAGCGGTTCGGTATTCGCGATGACACCGTCGAAGTCAAAGACAACACCGAGACAAGGCACTGTAGTTATGGTTCGTTCCGAGGTGCCGGGGGCGTCGTGGCCATGTCCGTTAGCGGAATGCGACGTTCATTTTCTGGCGGTAGCTTTTCCCCTGCGAGGATTGCTGTCGGTAGACGATTTTGCGGTGGCGGATACGGGCAGTCAAATTGTTCGTCAAAATAGCATGTTGGGTGGTATGCCCGATTGAAATCAAGATCATAACTACCAGTCGAACTGAATGGCAGATCAAGATATCGCCCGGCCGGATAGGTGTCGTTACCGTTCGTCTGGTCTCTGAACGGGATGAATAATCCGTCACCTTCAGAGAGTAGTGCTGCTAACCGATATTCCTCACCCTCGAGTACAAATTCAAGGTGTCCGATGTGACGCATTTGTCGAATCTGTCCAGTTGATGTTGGAATATCAAAAATCGGTTGTTCATCAAGAAAATTCAATTGAGCCGGGACGCGGTACGAAAGATTAGGTTCGTAATAACGCAGAGGCACCATCCAGGATCTCCGGTCAAGCGGTACTGGAGAGTCTGCACCGTTTTTGAATACGTCGTCTTTGTAAGAACGGTCGTCAAGCAGCCTCGTAACGTAGTTACTTTCGTCAGGTTCTGGCGGTGAGCAAGCAGTGACACCAAGGCATAGGCTCGCAATGAGCGTAAGGCTTGAAGTGTTCGTGTTCCGCCGTGGTTCATTTACTCTACGGTTCATATGTCGACAAAAGTTTTCAGGTCGTCAAAATTATACTGCTGCTGTTGAAGTCTTAGTCGGTGTTGAACGGCTACTAAGCTACTGATCTAAAAGATATAGCCACCTCTTTTCACCGTTTCGTCAGCGAGCGTGCGACGAATTGCGACTGTGTTGACTGGTGTTACCTTGAGTAATCGCCTGAGCGCTGCGAGATGTATCCGCAATTCGTCGCCCTCGGTCATGGCTGCCAATGCGGCGCGAGCGCTGGTATCAATCCGCATGGCTGCATCATTAACAAAGCAAATGGCTGCGTCGCATTGAAATGAACTAGTGGTGACCGAATTCGCCTCCGCTGCACGTGCTCGATTGACGACAGTATCGGCAGCGAACGCATCGATCAGAATATCTGAGGCAAATGACAGAACTTCTTGTTGATCGCTTATTTTAGATCCATAGGTTTGAAGTCCGAGCCCGATCACAGCCAGGCTGACTTTTTTAAACATACCGACCGATATAGTTTGGGCCGCTAGCGGTTCGTCGCTCGTTGGTGGCGGTATGGAGGGGCTTAGAAGTTCTTCTTGTATTGTTTTTGCCGCGGCGATCAGTGGAAGCTGTCCTTTTGTCGCACGCTTGATCAGCATGCCTGAAATTAGCAGACGGTTAATTTCATTTGTGCCTTCAAAGATTCTGTTGACGCGAGAGTCTCGATAGTGGCGCTCGGCAGGATAATCCTTCACAAAACCATTTCCACCGTGAATCTGGATATTCTCATCGAGAATGTAATCGAGCGCTTCGCTACCAGCGACCTTAAGAATTGATGATTCGATAGCGAACTCTTCAAGTGCTTCAAGAACGGCAGCGCCTTTAGCCGATTCGTCCTTTGTGTCTTGGTCGTCACGGGCGAGCGCTTCGTCAATGAGCCCAGCGGTTCGAAAGACCATTGATTCGACCGCGTAGGCTCGGACGGTCATTTCGCCGAGTTTATGTTTGATGGCTCCAAAGTTGTTGATCGCTTGCCCAAACTGTTGTCGGTGTGTCGCATAATGTGCGGACTCTCGGATGGCGTTCTGGCCACCGCCTACGGTTGAGGCTCCGAGTTTAAAACGACCATAGTTGAGAACATTAAAGGCGACTTTGTGCCCCTTTCCAATTTTTCCAAGAAGGTTTTCACCTGGAACATGGACATCCTGTAGTACGACGGAAGTGGTTGATGATCCATGCAGTCCCATCTTGTGTTCTTCGCGACCACTTGAAACACCATTAAATGCACGTTCGACGATAAACGCGGTAAAAAGTTCTCCATCGACTTTCGCAAAAACAATAAACAAGTCTGCGAACCCGCCATTGGTAATCCACATCTTTTCGCCACTGAGAATGAAGCTGCCATCGTCTTGCCTCGATGCGAGCGTTTTTGCGCCCATTGCATCCGACCCAGAACCAGACTCGCTCAAGCAATAAGCTCCGATGGTTGTTCCTGAGACTAAATCAGGCAGGTATTTCTGTTTTTGACTCTCAGTGCCAAACATTCGGATAGGCAGGATTGCTAGACCGGTATGGGCACCAAACGTTGTGCTAAATGATCCAGCGTGGCCGAGACGACCGGCGATAATGGCCGCGCTGACTTTGTCAAACTCCAGGCCTCCATAAACTTCTGGGACATCGGTGCCGAGGAGGCCAAGTTCTCCTGCACGCATCAGGAGTTGTCTAGTCAGGTTCCAGTCTTTCGTTTCTAGCTGGTCATTGTGTTGAACGATCTCGCGGGCAAATTCACCTGAAGTTTGGTAGACAAGTCGATGTTCTTCAGTCATCTGTTCGGGCGTAAAAAAACCGTTCGGTGTAATCGCCTCAAGAAGCCAGCTGCCGCCTTTGGTCATTGTTTCGGAGTCAGTCGTTATAGGCATGTGCTATCGCTTGGTTAATATGCTGAAGGTTGATTATTGAATTCGTTCGAAAATACCGGCAGCACCCATCCCACCTCCGACGCACATCGTTACCATTCCGTAACGACCGTTTCGCCGCTTAAGTTCATGGAGAAGAGTTGTTGTGAGTTTGGCTCCTGTGCAGCCGAGTGGATGACCGAGTGCTATTGCACCGCCATTCACATTGAGCTTATTTTCGTCGATCGGGAATTCGCGCAAACACGCGAGTACTTGGGCTGCAAAGGCTTCGTTGAGTTCAACGAGGTCAATGTCATCAATGGTCAATCCAGCCCGTTTTAGGGCTTTCTGCATGGCTGGAACGGGTCCCAGGCCGAATAGCTCTGGTTTTACGCCTGCGGTTGCATAAGCGATAAATCGTGCAAGTGGCATTACACCGGCTTGCTTGGCACGTTCGGCTGTTGTGACTACGACAGCAGCCGCACCATCACTCATTTGTGAAGAGTTACCAGCGGTAACAGAGCCGTTTATATGAAACGCCGGACGTAGTTTCCCGAGCACTTCGAGTGAAGTGTCCGCTCGAGGTCCTTCATCAGCTGCGAAGGTAATTCGTTCAACGCTCGGCGCGCCACCGTTGTTTGTGCTGGCAACATTGACAGAGACAGGAATGGTCTCGTTCGTGAATCGTCCTTCCGCTATGGCCGAGAGGGCGCGTTGGTGACTCCGCAAGGCAAAAGCATCTTGTTCTTCTCGTGATATTGATGACTCCCGTGCATGGTTCTCTGCGACGAGCCCGGTACTCAGATATACGTCGGGATAATGCTGAACGAGATCTGGGTTTGGTGCGATCTTGTGGCCGCCCATAGGTACCAGACTCATCGACTCTGTGCCGCCAGCGATAATTGTATCGGCCGCGCCAACCATGATTCGTTCTGCAGCATAAGCAATCGATTGGAGACCAGACGAACAAAACCGATTAATAGTGACGGCTGACGCTTCAACGGGGATACCAGCACGCAGGCTCGCTATACGAGCCACGTTCATGCCTTGTTCGGCTTCCGGCATCGCACACCCGATAATCACGTCGTCGACTTCGATTGGATCGATGCCATTGGATTGACTAAGTGCTGCTTGTATTGTGACAGCGGCCATTTCGTCTGGACGGGTTGTCCGTAGAGTTCCTTTCGGGGCCTTGCCAACAGGTGTGCGAACAGCCGAAGCGATTACTGCATCTCTCATGTGAACATCCTTCTATTGGTCAGTGTTGAGTATGTAGTCCCTAAGTAAATCTTCGATGGCGTCGCCGACTTCACTGACATGCCCATCAAAGAGGTGATCAGCGGCGTCGACTACGACTAGTTCTTTCGGTTCTTCGAGAGAGCCGTAGAAGCGCCACATCTCTTTTAGCGGGATCAATTCGTCAGACTCTCCATGGATCAGAAATTTGTGTTTTTGACTACGGGTCACTTCCGAAAGGTCGTATTTGTCCATTAGGGGAGGCGCGATTCCAATCAGTGCTGTGACACGTGGATCTAAGACACCGATACTAAGGGCGATAAAGGCTCCGAATGAATATCCAGCTGCCCAGAGCTCAACGCCAGGGTACCGATCAACCATGACATTAAGGGCAGCACGAAAATCCTCCTGTTCGCCACGGCCTTCATCGAAGGTGCCCTCACTTGTTCCGACGCCGCGGAAGTTAAACCGCAGTGTGACACATCCGATACGACTAAGCGCTTTTGCCGTCTGGTACACAACTTTTGAATGCATTGTGCCGCCATGCAGCGGGTGTGGATGTGCAAGCACAACAGCCGACCGAGGCGAACTGATTTCGCCGCCAAGAACCGGTTCGGGTTCTAAAAGATGCGCTTCGAGTCGTCCGGCTGGGCCAGTAATCTCGTGCAGTCGTGCTACTGATGTCTTCACGCTGGCACCTGCGTTAGTAGCGAGTTAACACCGATTGTTCTCCGAGCGTAGTCGGAAACAACGTGCGCAAAATGTTCGGGGCGCGTCGCGACTCCGATATGCCTGGTATTCTCAATTGTGACAGCCTTTGAACCGGAAATGGCAGCGAGGTATTCACGAGAACTGTCGACTGGTACCACGCGGTCAAGGTCCGTCTCTCCCGTTACGATCTGTGTCGGAGCCAGAATGCGCGTGCAGTCCGATTCAAAGTCGACTTGTTGAGCCAGACGCATCCGTTCAGCCATTCGCGTTGGTGTTGCTGGTGATGATACGGCACGTGCTAGGCGCTCGGCCGCGAAGCGCAATCTTTTTCGGAGAGACGGAAATGCTACTGCAATTTCTGGGTAGAGCCTGAATGGTGAGAAGGCTGCAAATACTGGCGCCATTAGTCGTGGCGCCCACAGATAACGCTCGATACGAGAGGATGGTTGCCAGCTTGGTGAAGGCGTTGACACAAGGCTTAGGCTCGAAATTTTCGTTGGTCTTGTCGCTGCGTAGTGAACAGCGACCCACCCACCGTACGACACACCGCAAAGCGCGACTGTGTCTACATCGGCCCTTACGAGGAGCTGGTCGAGCCAGTCAATGAAACTGTCGAATCCTCGCTTTGCGTTTATCGATGCAATCGACCCGGTCTCACTTGGAAGTGAGTCGGTGATCACTCGATTTTTGGTAGCGAGTGCATTCACAGCTCGTTGCATCCATTCCCAACGTCCTTGGATACCTGGGACTAGTACGATCGGAATGCCGCTGCCATGGTCAAGCATTAATTTCTCAATGTTTTTCCGGTCTTTAATGTGTGCGCGATACGTTCCTGTGTTTTTTGTTGACCACACAGGGAAAGGAAAGCTTCTCGTTCGAGGTCGAGAAGGTATTGTTCGGACACCGAGGTTGCGTGCGGCACGTCGCCACCCGAAAGCAGATGGGCGATGGTACGCCCTAAATGTACGTCGTACTCACTAATGCGACCGCTTCGCCAGGCAAGATGCACCCCGAGCTCAAGAGCAGCTTTGGTATCGGGGCCTCCGACCGGGATATCTGTCCGACGGTTCGGCGGTCTATACCCAGTCTTGGCTAAATGCATCGCGGTGTGTTTAGCGTCGCTCAGCAGGCGCTCCCTATTCATCGTAATTTGATCACTGTCTTGAAGGAGGCCAAGCTGTTTCGCGTCGGCGCCGCTTGAGGAAACCGTACCGAATCCGATTAACTCGAATGCGCGTTGTATGTAAGGGAGTCTGTCTGCCGCGCCGGCCGGGGCCTGGTCAGAAAACCGCGCTAGTAGTTCTTTTGTGCCACATCCAGCCGGAATGAGACCGACACCCACTTCCACTTGTCCCATATAGGTTTCGGCCGCTGCCTGCGCACGGTCACTGTGGAGTACGACTTCGCATCCGCCGCCGAGCGTTAATCCAGCTGGAGCAACGACAACCGGGACATCGGCGTAACGCAGGTTAAGGACAGCCGATTGAAATGAGCGGATCATGAGATCGATTTCGTTCCAATTTTCTTCCTGTGCTTCCAGCAGTACGAGCATTAGGTTTGCACCGGCGGAAAATGCTGGACCGTCATTACCAATGACAAGAGCGTCAAAATGTTTTGAGGCTTCTTCGACCCCCATCGTCATCATGTTGATCGTGTCTCCACCGATTGAGTTCATTTTTGAATGAAATTCCAAGCCAAGGACGCCATCACCAAGGTCAATGAGACTAGCGCCTTGGTTTTGTTTAACAGCCGGTCGAGAATCTTTTGCACGTCGGAGAAGTTGTAGTTCGGGTCCGGCTGGTTCCACCTGACTTGGTCGGAAATGGATTGCGTCGTCGGTTTTCTTGAGTAGCGACTGGATTAAGACAGGCGGGTTCTCGCTACGTTCGGCGGTCCTTAGTACTGTCTCAATTCCGAGGGCATCCCAGAGTTCAAATGGTCCAAGCTCCCATCCGAAGCCCCAACGCATTGCTCGATCGATGTCGTCGATCGAATGAGCGATCTTTGGAGCAACCTCGGCGGAGTAAATCAAAAGTGGAGTGAGCGTGGCCCGAAGAAAGTCTCCGACACGGTCTTTACCAGTGAAGAGTGTGCGTATGCGTGTGCCAAGATCATCGATTGTCTTTGCGTTGTCTAGTGCTGGTAACTGAGGACGTGTTCTGGCACGGTATTTCATTGTCTGTGGGTCGAGAGTGACAATTTCAGTGCCTGATTCAGTACGCATCTTCTGGTAGAAGCCTTGCCCAGTTTTCTGGCCGTGCCACCCACGAGCGTTCAAATCCTGGATTAGTGGTGGCAGTTCAAATGCGGCTCGTTCTTCATCAGTCTCAAGTTGGGTGACGAGGTTATTCATGACATGGGTGAGAATGTCGATTCCAGCAATGTCGAGTGTTCGGAACGTTGCTGATTTGGCCCGGCCTAGTAGCGGCCCGGTCATTGCATCAATTTCCTCGATGGTGTATTTCCCGTTGGCGAGTTGGTCAAGGACTCGCATAACGCCGTACAGCCCGACGCGGTTTCCGATGAAGCTCGGCGTGTCTTTTGCCACCACGACACCTTTACCGAGGACAAGGTCAGCGAATGAAACGATTGACTTTACGACCACCGGGTCAGTTTCAGTGGTAGGGATTACTTCAAGCAGCGGAAGATAACGAGGAGGATTGAAAAAATGTGTGCCGAGCCAATGTTGTCGAAAGTTGTCACTGAATCCTTCTGAAATTGTTGCAATTGGGATTCCGGACGTGTTTGAACTGACGATAGTATCTTGTGCCCGATATTGTTCTACTTTTCTTAACAACTCCTGCTTTACGGCAAGTTGTTCAACGACGGCTTCGACAATCCAATCAGATTCGGCGATCTGGGCCAGATGTGAGTCAAAGCCACCAACCGTGATAGTGCGATATGTATGCTTGGTAAAGAATGGGTCTGGTTTTAGTTTTCTTGATCGGTTCAGGCCGTTAGTAGCTGTTTTCGCATCAAGGTCAAGCAGGAGTGTCGGGATACCAGCGTTCGCGGTATGAGCGGCGATCTGGCTTCCCATCGTTCCAGCGCCAAGTACTGTTACGGAGCGAATATGTTTCATAATTTTAGTATCCCACTCATCATTGCGCTGGCGACGATTTTTTTGATTGAGTGAATCAGACTACTCGTCCTGTTGGAATATTTCGCATGGAGATCTTCGCCACCTTGTTTTCTTTAAAGACAGCAGGTCACCGGCGTTTGAAGTTCGGTTTTGGAATCAGTTGATGCGTTTTCTGAAGACAGGAGTCCCTTGATCAAGCTGTACACAAAGGTGGCTGTCGAATAACTTGATGCGCTGACAGCTTAGGGTAAGGCTGACAAGGTCGCCTGCGCCTGGGTACCTTCTTCGGAGTCAGGAGCAATGTCGATTACTTTTTGAAAATGTTCTTTTGCCCCGGCCATGTTGCCCTTATTGAGTTCGACCATCCCGAGTTTGAAAAAAGGTTTTTCCCAGGTGGGGTCGGCGATCGACGCCTTTTCGTACCATTCGGCTGCCGTTTCAATATTGTTTTGGGCGAATTCAATTTCACCGAGGTTATAGAGATCTTCACGTGA
>CAUZRA010000025.1:0-10052 GCA_963582035.1 Vicinamibacteria bacterium
CTGAGACTTTGGTGCCGACCGAGGCGCTCGATGAAGCAGGGGCGTCGCCGGCCGAAATTCTCGCAAAGAAATGGCGTGATCAATTAGCCTCGAATACGATGGGTGAGCGTATCGATGAAGCCACGAGACGGCGCGCAGCGATTGAGGAAGTGAAACGCCTTCAATCAGCGCGTCGACGCCTGGGCTCGCTCGCCGGGACCGAGGCCTCTGAACTGCAGACACGGTTTCAAAAGGCGTGTGACCGTGCTTACCAGAAGAATCAGCCAAGCACGTTGACTGTCTAATTGGATACTGCCACTTTCTAAGATTGATAGACTGGTTTACGTGCTAACCCGAAAGAAGTTGGATTCCGTGGTTATCGGCGTTACGCTCGTGAGTCTAACCGTGGTCTCTACGCTGGCGCAGCCGCAGGATCCTGATGCAGGAGGGACGGTAGAAGAATCTCCTGGTCCACCTCCGCTTCCGCCAGGAGCGCTTCGATTGGTCAATTTTGCATGGGGCAACGGGCGTGTGGCGATTTGCGCTGAAGAGCCTGGTCCTCCTGTTGAACAAGGGACGCGGTTTACGCTTCGGACGCGGGTTTGGGTGCGGGATGCCACTGCGATGCGCCAGATTGCAACTAGTGCAGGGACTTGTGATCCGGCGTGGTCTCCGGATGGCAGTTTTCTGGCTGTTGTCGCACCAGACGGATTGTGGAAGTTATCTGGGGACCTTCGGCTCACATCCCACTTGGTCGATTCTCGTCACTCGGAGGTGCCGGCCAACGAATTTGATCATCGTGTGTTTGCTGCACCGCAATGGGCCCCGGATGGGTCGGCAGTGGCAGTGCTTGTATCCAACGGTGTCACTGGGTGGGTTGAGGTATTCGATGCTCGTACGGGCATGACTCTCTACTCATCTGAGCCTGAGACGTATGAATTCACATGGGAATCAGACTCGGTATCATTACGTTTCGGTTCGCGGGTGATTCGCTTGCCTTAGACCGACGATTTTTATTTAACTGAGGACTCATGATGTTACGTGTTTGTTTCATAAGAGAGATCGCTTTTGGTGCGAGTGTGGTGTTGTTCGTTGGGTGCGGACCTTCTGAGCCTGTTGTACTCGACACCCGTGCCTTGGTTGAGGAGTTGGCTGGCGATGAGTTCGAGGGACGATTGACGGGCTCGGCCGGAATCAAAAAAGCTGCCGACTACATTGCGACACATCTAAACGCCCTTGGCGCAGAGCCACTCCCAGGGGGGGGGTCTGATTTTAGGCAGTCTTTTACCTATACCGCTGGTGTCGATGACGTTGGAACTAGTCTCAATGTAGTTGCTGAAGATACGGCAGAGTGGTCAGCATCGAACCTTGAAACTAGTGGCGTGCGCGGTCTTGCCTTTTCCAATGCGGAGCGAATTGAAGGACCGCTCGTTTTCGCGGGTTATGGATTGTCGGTACCAGAAACTGATGGGTTCAGTTACGACAGTTATGGGACGCTTGATGTCACCGGAAAGATTGTTGTGGTTCTTCGATATTTTCCAGAAGATACCGAAGGCACGTTACGGGGAACACTTTCTCGGTATGCAGGGCTTCGCTATAAGGCATTCGCTGCGCGTGAACGGGGTGCTCTTGGCTTAATTGTTGTCACGGGGCCACGATCGCCAAATGCCGGTGAGCTGGTTCCGATGACGTTCGACAACGCGATGGGTGATTCTGGCATTGTTGCGGCGACTGTGGATGGTGAACTAGGTGCGGCGTTAATTGAAAGTACTGGTGAGTCGCTTGATACGGTTCAAGCGACGCTTGACACGGCGAATCCTCATGCTGCCGGCTTTGAATTGCCGCTTCACGCTACGCTTGATGTCCGACTTGAGCGCCAAGAGGGCACTGGACACAATGTTATAGGTTATTTTCCACCGACCAGAGAGTCGTTGGTTGAGAAGCCTTATGTCGTACTTGGTGCACACTATGACCATTTAGGGCGCGGTCGTGGCGGTGACTCGTTAGCTCGGTCTGATGAGCAGGGTCAAATTCATAATGGTGCCGATGACAACGCGTCAGGTGTTGCGGCGATTCTGTCCGCCGGCTCCGCTTTGGCTGGCAGTGAACGGGACCGTGGTGTGATTCTGGCATTCTGGTCCGGTGAGGAACTGGGGCTTCTCGGTTCAGCCGATTTCGTTCGTAAGCAATTGGTGCCGATGAATGAGGTCTCGGCGTATCTTAATTTCGACATGGTGGGGCGTCTTCGTGACAATACGTTAACTGTTCAGGCCGTTGGAAGTAGTTCGATATGGACCGGTTTAGTGCGGGAAATGAACGAGCCTATCGGCTTCGAATTATCCTTCGTTTCTGATCCTTATTTACCTACTGACGTTATGAGCCTTAATGCGGCGGGGGTACCAAGCCTTAATTTTTTCACGGGCAGTCATGACGATTACCACCGCCCAACCGATGATTCGAATGCGCTGAACTACGAGGGTCTCGGCAGGGTGGCGGAGCTAGGTCGGACTATTGCTGCTCATCTTGTCTCTCGAGTCGATCCCCCTGACTTCATCAAGGTTGAACAAAGCGCGCAGCGCGCTGGCCAGGCGATGATGCGGATCTTTACCGGGACCATTCCAGATTATGCGCAAGAGGTCGACGGGTTGTTGCTAGCGGGTGTCGTTGGGGGCGGGCCAGCTGAGGTGGCTGGACTGCAGGGAGGCGACATCATTGTCAGTCTTGCCGGCCAGAGTATTGGAGATATTTACGATTACACGTACGCCCTTGACGTACTGAAGGAGGGTGAGCCAACTGAAGTAATCGTCATTCGAGACAGTCAGCGATTGATACTCGAACTCATTCCAGAGGCGCGGGAATAGTTATTGTTGGTTCGTCGAGAATTCAATTTATCCGAAGCGAAGTAAACCGACTTATTCCGCTATTTTCACTAGAAGGGATCACTTTTCGCGCCTTCCTGAAAGGCCCAAATACGATTACGGGTCAGGATGTAGAGAACGCCGTCTTGAGCGACTGGCGTGCAATAGATTGCCGCGCCGAGATTATATTCCCCGATCACTTCCATTTCTTGACCCGCTCGCAGCACAACGATATCTCCGTCTTCATCTCCAAGAAACACTTTGCCATCTACGACGTATGGAGAACCCCAGACGGCAGCAAATGCATCGTATGTCCAAAATTCTTCACCAGTCTCTGGGTCGAGTGCATGAAGGAATCCAGAGAGGCTTGAGATATAGAGCACGTCGTCTGTGATCGCGGCCGTTGACATCGTGCGATAGAAATCTTCTCCGCCTCGGTGCCAGAGCGTGTGGGTGTCGGTGACGTCACCAGTGCCAGTTGCATCGATCGCGTAGAAGTGTCCTGGCGCTTCCCCGTGTTCGGGGTCTTGTCCAACGCCGATGTACACCTTGTTGTCATAGATAACCGGTGTCGCGAGAACATTGTTCCGTGTCCCGCGTCCACCAAGGATCCATTCGGCATCTTTCGGATTGCAGTCGAATTCCCAAATAAGGTCCCCGGTTTCAGCATCGAGTGAATAAATGACGCCATTACCACCAGCAAAGATGACCTGCGCCCGACCATTGATGACGCCATATGCTGGATTGGTCCAGGCGCCGTGCAAGACATTTTCGCCGACGGGATTACTTTCCCACAAAAGTTCACCCGTGTTTTTGTCGACCGCAATAAAGTCGGGTGAAAACGGAGATGGGATGTTGACATGTCCTTCATCGACGCCATTGCTTGTAAGGGTATACAGAACGTCGCCAACAATAAGCGGTGACCCCGTTGCGAGGTTGTGAGGGAAAACATCGAGTTCACCAATCATGTCGTACGACCAGATGATGTCTCCGGAATTATCGTCAGTGAATTCTTCGTCTGTAAAAGGACCGTTGTTTTCGCCATCTTTGAATCCGCGTGCATCCAAGCAGACGATATGCGCTTCGTTTGAGATGTAATAAATTCGATCACCTTCCATGAAGGCTGTGGAGCACACACCTTGCAAGGGCCAGTCGTTCACACGCCCAGACGTTAGTTTTGGATGAACCATTTGCCAGAGGAAATCCCCGGATGTTGATTCGAACGCCATGACAACGCCTTTGTCACCTTCGATTGCGGGATCTCGTCGTCCTTCATTATTGGTTCCTACGTAAACGCGGCCGTTGCCGACGACAGGTCCACCATAGGCCTGAGAGCCAACCGGTTGAGACCACAGGACGTTTTCTCCTGTTGCAACGTCCCACTCACTCAAGATGCTTGTCTCGTCGGAAACCATATTGCGTGACGGCGTATTGCCAAACATCGAGACATCCTGCGCCGAGGCGGAGATGCTGGTTACAAGCAGTGTGCTGATAACAAATAAAAACTGTCGAGTCATTGGTTCTCCATCACACGAACGTTATCGAAATAGATATCAATAGGTGAGTAGCCGATAAGTCCAGGACTGCCTTCATGAACAGGGTCATTGTCTTCGACGGTAACTGTCCATTCGTCTGGTTCAGGCTGATCGCGTGGCCAGATCTTACCCCTAATTAGGGCTTTGTCCTCGTCACTATCCACCCGGAGTTTTAGCGTGTACCAGATGTCTGGGTCCCATGCAAAATCGAATCTTTCGGCCATTCGCAATTCTGCGGCCCATGATCTAATTTCTATGCGTTGGTGATTACCTTGCATATCCATCGTGTAGCCGGCATTAATAAGCCCAAGATCGGGCCGCCGTCTGCCTTTTTGTGTCGACATAACATCGGTTTGCACGGTGTAGTTCGACATATAGGACGGACCGATATAGATCGCGTGCCGATGGATTCCTGTACGAGAAGGTCCTTTTCGGAATAGTTGTTCGCCTCCTTCGTCGACAGCTTGCAGACTGCCGCCTCCACCGATCCAGTGAGGAGGACGACCGTTCTCAAAATTTTCTATCCATGGAAGGGGGCTGAAGATTCGGACACGGGCCGCTGCGGAAATATCACCAATTGAGGCCACCACCTGGCCGGCTTGATTGGTCGATTGTGGTGTTGACTGGAATTCACCATTGACACGGAGACGTGAGCCGGTCAGACCATCAAGCGTCCAGGTCGCGTCACGTTCGCCAAGTGCTTGGCCATTTTCGTCAAACGCGAATACTCGGAAACTAACAGTTTCCCCCGCCGAAGCGATAATTTCAGCCGGTACGATTTGGATACTAGCAACGGTGCCCGTCGACGCTGTTTCTCGACCAAGGGTTGGATTCGTACCAGGAGCCGCAACAAAAGGGCTACTGGGGTTACCGATGCAGTAGACCCCTGACTCCGCAGTGACATAGAGGCGACCATAGGCGGGTGCAAATGACCCATAGATTTCCGCGGAGCGACCATCTGAGACTCGGAGTTCTTCACTGTCTAGAACGGTGGCGCCGTTAGGACCAGGTTCAAGGATATGTATGTTCCCGTTCACTTCTGTTATGAAGAGCTTCCCATCCGCCCAGACGGGTGATGATTTACCGACTGTTCCGACGCTGTGATCCCACAGGATATCGCCACTGTCAGCGTTAATCGCGACGAGATTAGCCGAATTATCGATGACGTAGAGACGGCCATCTTTAATCATTGGTGAAGAGAATCCGACGGCGAGGTCATCAAGTCGCCACTTTTCGGCGGTCGCTGTGATGTCACCGCTACCACTGGCATCGATCGCGACCACACGCCCCATCGTTCCGCCGTCAAGATTCTCTTCACTATGTGCGACAAAAACGGTAGTGCCGTCGATGACCGGGGATACGTTGATACCGCGCTTGCTGAGATGGAAATCCCAGACTTTCGATCCCGTTCTTGCCTGTAAGGCATAGATATGACCATCTGCATTGCCGTCAATAATGAGGCGTTGTCCGTTAATGACGGCGATGACTGGTACAGACTGCGTATTGAGATCGGCTGGTTGACCTCCAGGGGTTGATACCCATTGAACGCGACCACTCAATTTCTCGAACGACACGTACCGATGGCGTGGGGGGCCACCAAGGTTGCCCCATGCAGAACCAATTACGCCCAGAATGAGTCGGTCTTCATCAATAATCGGCGTTGAGGTTCGACCGCCGTAGCCGGATGCTCTACCGAGGTCTTCAGATAGTCTCCAGTCCCACACAATGTCCCCGCCTCGGTCAAAGCAATGCAGGTGTCCATCTACGTTTAATGCGTAGAGATAACCGGTTTCCGGATCGCCCGTAACGCTTCCCCAACCAACGCGATTGAACGGGACCGTGGTATTCAGAACACTGAAAGTGTGCTCCCACAGCTTAGTCCCGTCCTCCGCATCCCAGCACGTAACGATTTCCTTCTTCGAGGCGTTTTCACCGGTACGACCGTTTGCACAAACTCGACCGTCGAACACTGCTGGAGTCGATCGTGCGATGTATTCTTGGAACCAGATAAGATTTTCGCCTTCCGGTGACCAATTTGAAACCAAGCCCGTCAAGTCGGAGACACCGTTTTGGGCGCGTCCTCGCCAGCTTGGCCAGTCTTGGGCCGACGCTATGCTGGGCGTTGATAGCAACACGCACACGAGTAAAAAAATGAGAAAACAAACGGAACGATGAGCGGATTTTTGCATCCTGCAATCCTTCGTTGTAGATGGAAGGTAATATCAAGTTCGACCCCAGATCTTAGCACGCATGACCGGTAGAAACGGCTCATCATCCATACGCTGAGCCTGTAGAACAGGTTAATTCAGGGTGAGAACTTTAGCGTTGTCCTTGACCTATGAAATCAGTCGAGGATACGCTCGCCTTCGGTCTACGTGAGTACCTTCGATAGATTACGAGCTCGTTGGGGTGTTGGCCTTTGGGGCACAATAGCGATCCTGCTGGCGTTTTCTTTAGCGGGAATCTCAGTCGTGCGTCTTCGGCAGCCAGTATTGGCGTTTCTCCTTCCATCGGATGCCCCATCTTGGTTGAGCTGGCTGGTTTACCTGGTGATTATCTTTCCGATGTACCAAACGCTACTACTTGGCTATGGTGCCCTGCTCGGGCAGTTTGATTTTTTTTGGAGTCGGCTCAAGGCGGTGGGGCGTTTCCTGACCAAACGTAAAGCTGCAGCGTCTGGCTAGCCCAGCCCCCAACGGATTTTAAAGGCCGCTGGCTCGCTGGATTGCCCAAATGATTCCGGTTGTTGCGATAACAGCCGACGCAGGGATAACGATCCAG
Source organism: Vicinamibacteria bacterium (assembly GCA_963582035.1). Classification (GTDB taxonomy): domain Bacteria; phylum Acidobacteriota; class Vicinamibacteria; order Vicinamibacterales; family UBA8438; genus DTWD01. The sequence continues at coordinate 7,154 of CAUZRA010000025.1, forward strand.
GGCCGGTACCATGACTTATTCCTATACCACCCAAAGGTCGCAGCTGCAGCTGCAATCACAGCAAGTTGACCAATTTCAATTCCCGCATTGAACATTACGAGGACGAACAATCGCTCTTGGTCAGGAAGTCCAAGCGCTGAGAGTGAATTTGCGAACCCGAGTCCATGCAGTAAACCGAAGCCAAAGACTACAAACGGCCGCCAGGGCGTGAGTTTGTCAGTCACTATATTTTCGATCGCAATGTACGCAACTGATGCAGCGATCAGTGGTTCCACGAGTTGTGGAGAAAGCGTAACGAAACCGAGTACAGCTGCTGTTAGAGTCAGAGCATGTGCAAGGGTAAATGCGGTAACCTGCATTACCAGTGGCCTGATCTTTAGACTGAGTAAAAAAAGTCCAACAACGAACAAGATGTGGTCAAAGCCATTTGGGACGATATGCTGAACACCGAGCCAGAAGTATTGTTGCGCGACACTATTCCTCCCCGGTTCTTCATACTGACCTGAAAATTCAAACGGTGTACTGCGAGCGCCTTGTTCGAGAACCATTCGTACTTCACGGTTTCTGATTTCGTCCACGATAGTTAGATGAACCGAAGCGAATGCTCTTGATGCGAAAAATTCAACCGTTTGTGAATTTTCTGGGATATTTCCGACAAGACGAGCCGTAAGCCCGAGTACCGTTGGGATTTCTGCGGTCGTAGTCTGTGTCGTCCCGTAGTCGGGAAAGTCAACAGTGAAGGGTATCGGTGTTCCGTCGAAGCGGACGCGGACTCTGCGCTCAAAAAGACGTCTGAGCCGTTCGAGCGTGGTGTTGAACTCGATCATCGGCAACGCTTCAAGTGTTTGAACCAGTTCTGCGTCGTCAGTGGTGATGGAAACACCAAGCGCAAGAGCATCAAGGTCATACTGAAGATCGACCTCGAAGGTATTATCGGTCTTGAGTGTCAGCGTGGTGGCGGTGAACGTTAATGGATGAGCATCGGCGTGTGGAATGACACTCGACAAAAAGATGAGTGTGAGTCCAGCTATAAATGAGAGGCAGGATAACCGTTGCACCGAAAATATTGTAGCTGTCCGAATTCCAGACTGAGAAATGGATTTCAAATGGTCAGATGGGAATGGTGACTTCGTTAGAGAACGCCGTCAGTCCATGGTCCGGTGACGCCAAAGGTTATCCCTGGTGTTTGGGCGTTGAAAAATAGCCAGCGTCCGTCTGGGCTAAATGTCGCACCGGCAAACTCTCGCTGCCGGAAATCACCTTCGAACCCGTTTATTTCGCCGTTAAGCACGACGTTGTTTTTGGCAAATGGAAAGATTATCCCGTCTGTTGTTAGTCCGCGGATGAAGGTGTCAGTGGGACCGTCTTCACAGAGGATAAGCCCTCCCCGCGGGCTCACACAAAGATTGTCTGGCATATCGAGAATGTCGGCACCTGGAGATTCATAAATTAGACGAAGTTGCTCGTTTGCCGGGTCGTACTCCCAGACTTGTCCGGCCTCGAGTTCGCCTCCACTTGTAGAGACAATATAGATCCGACCGTTGCCGTACCACGTGCCTTCGAGACGAGCAAATGTTGCGCCTCCGTTCTCGCTACCTTGACGGAAGATGCTATCTGCCGCAATGCCCGTAGGGTCAGGTTCATCAATTGGTACCCATGAAACAGGATGCCATACGTCTGGTGTTTGGTCTGTTCTTAGGTCAGCTTTTGTTCTTTCAGAGAGTGCGAGCATTTCAAGTTGGCCACCAGCAGCAAGGTTGTTTCGATTTTCTGGCAAAAAGCGGTAGAAGCCCGCGGATCCCTGGTCTTCAGTTTCGTACACGATGCCTGTATTTGGATCTACTGATACCGCTTCATGCACAAAACGACCCATGGATCGCAAGGGTTCTGCCGTGGCGGTGCCATCAATCGGCACTTCAAACACATAGCCATGAGGTTGGTTATAGTCGTTCTCTCCACCTGGGCCATCGATGGTTTCTTCACACGTGAGCCACGAGTGCCATGGTGTCGGTCCACCTGCACAGTTCACTGCAGTGCCAGTGAGGCTTGCCCAGCTGTCAATGACGGTTCCCGTTTCCGTGTCAAAGTCGATGGTCGTTGTTCCACCGCCGGCGTTAACGTCGTATTTCGGAGCGTCCGCGAATGCAACTGCCTTGATACGAGTTTCATGGTTACGGACAAGTCGAACAGAATCTGTAGGGCTTGTAAATGCCGCCATGCCGTCATGCATGCCCGGTGTCAGTGAACCATCGCGCAGTGTGTCTCCGGTCCAGCCAAATGTGAGATACCGAAAATCCTTAGGAAGATGTAAGAGAGGTAGGCCGGTGGTTTCGTCACGTGTCGGGCTTAATGGGCCGTAGCCATTTTTGCCTGTCTTTTGTGTGCTGGGTTTACCTGGATTGCTCGTTCGACAAGCAAGGGCGTGAAATGGTGCGGCACTCAGCGCGAGACCGGTTGTAGCGAGAAAGCGACGCCGCCCGATGGTGGGAGTCACCAAATTAGTGTAGCAGTTCGAAATGTAATAATTGTTACCGTCTTAGCTTGACACGATACGGCCGACCACTACGGAGGAAATTCACAGTGGTATCGGCTGACGTTCCGATTATGCTGAGTTGATCGGCTGCCGTGAGCGAATCCTCGATGTTATTGCCACCGATTCGATAAATGACATCACCGCGAGCAAGTCCCGCACTGGCTGAGATACTAGACGAATCGATGTTCGTGACCAGAGCGCCGGCGCGGACTTGCAAATTGTCGCCCACGGCACGGCTTGTCAATGCGTCGGTTGGTTCTGCGGTACACAGCTCGATACCGGCGACTGTCGATGTGGTTTCACTCTGTTCTCTGCACGTGTAAAAAGGGGGCGTATCTGCGGGTTGGCCGATGGCACTCGCAGCAG
>CAUZRA010000026.1:0-9986 GCA_963582035.1 Vicinamibacteria bacterium
GTAGATTCGCCTGAACCGCGAAATAATCGATCAACGGCGCAAACAAGTTCATAAACAGGATAGACAACATCATGCCTTCTGGATACGCCGGGTTAACAACGCGGACCAACACACAAAGCACCCCAATGAGGAATCCATAGATATAGTGGCCACGAATGGAAGCAGGTGCTGTCACAGGTTCGGTTGCCATGAAGACGGTCCCAAACGCCCAACCACCAGCAACGAAATGCCAGGCTGGCGCAACATCAAAAAATGGATTAGTCGCTGACCCAATCGTATTCAACGCGGACGCCATCATAAACGTGCCAACGGTAACACTCAGCATGATGCGCCAAGACCCAATCCCGCTACCAATCAGTATGGCGGCACCGAGTAAGCAGGCCAGGGTCGAAGTCTCTCCCATTGACCCCGGCACAAATCCAAAGAAGGCATCCCACCAAGCATAGCTATCGACAACCGCGCTAGCGCCGCCGAGTGTTGCAGTTGCCAGCACGGTTGCTCCGCTCACCGCATCCACCGCCGTATCGGCTGCAATCCAAACCGCGTCACCAGACATTTGTGCTGGATAAGCAAAAAAGATGAACGCACGCGTGACCAGTGCCGGATTCAGTACGTTCATTCCAGTGCCACCAAAAATCTCCTTGCCAATGACAACACCGAACGAGGTGCCAAGAGCAACCTGCCACAATGGAATCGTCGGAGGAAGGACCAAGGGAATCAACATCCCCGTGACAAGAAACCCTTCATTTATTTCGTGTTTTCGCACAATCGCAAACAACACCTCCCAAAGCCCACCAACGAGGAATGTGACAACAAGTACAGGAAGGTAATAGAGCGCACCATGCAACACGCAACTCATAACATCATTAGGCAAGAACCCAACACCTAAGACCGTCATCAGTTCGGTTTGCCATGTATCAAGCGCCACCGAACCCTGAGCAATCGCCATATTTGCCTGGTAACCCGTATTGTAAAACGCCATCGCAATGCAACCGGTAAGAGCAATCACAACGGTCATCATCAGACGTTTTAAATCAAGGCCATCACGGACATGTGACGCGCCAGCGGACACAGAACCCGGGGTGAACAAAAACGTATCCTGAGCTTCCCAAATCGCGTAGAACCGTTGGAGTTTTCCGCCTGGTTCAAAGTGATGCGCTTGCGAATCTAGCAAACGCCGTAAAGTTTTCATAGCGTTCGCTAGCCCTCCTTCTCCAAGATGTCAAGTACCCGCCGCAAGTGAGGCGAAAAATCCGTCTTGCCAGGATCAACGAACGTACAAAGGGCAAGGTCTTCTTCGTCAAGCTCGAGACATCCCAGTTCCTCGGCTCGCTCGACATCCTGCATAACCAAGGCACGTAACAAAGGAGTTGCCAATAAATCCATTGGCATCACACGTTCGTACATACCGATCGGAATAATGGTGCGACGGGATCCATTCATCGACGTCGTCAGTGCAAAGTTCCGACGTGGCAACCACGCCGAGACAAAAGTTCGTATGGTTGAAAACTTATTCGACCCAGGAGCCAGCCAACCTAAGAACTCGCGGGTTCGTCCTTCAACAAGAACGGATATTTGCTGGTGATACCGCCCCAGAAAACCATGGACATCACCCTCGGCACGGCGTCCAGAGAGCACTGAACCCGAAATTACTCGGATGTCTTGCACATCGTTAATCTCTCCATCCATTAGCGAGGCAACTGCTGCACCAATCCGAGTTCGAATCAACCGGGGCTTGATTACTGGAGGTCCTCCAATTGACACGACACGACCAACATCAAGTCGTCCCGTCTCAAACAACCGACCAGTCGATAACACATCCTGTAGTCCAATGTGCCAGACCACTTTGCCACGAGTCACAGCATCAAGCCTGTGAATATGAAGACCGACGGTGCCAGCCGGGTGCACACCTTCAAAAATTTCATGCCGGATCTGTTCATTCGTCGGAACCGCAAGGGACAATCCAGGGCCACTACAAACAAAGATGGAGCCCTCCGTTAACAACGAAAGCGCGGCCAAGCCGCGATCGAAAGATGCACCCTGGCCGTCAGCGATAGCCGCGATATCAGGTGCAAGTGGATTCGTATCCATCGCAGTTACAAAAATCGAATGCGGACGAACCGCAGGGTCAGCAACACGCCCATAGGGTCGCGCACGAAGTGCAGTCCACTGTCCCGACTCAAGGAGGAGAGCTCTCACCTCGTCCCCAGTCATCCCGCTGGGATGACGCCCAGTGTAGGCGCCAAAGGTGGCAGTTTCGGGCTCTCGGTCCTCACGCTCTGCTCGACTCTGTTCAATAACAATTGACTGAAGGGCTCTTCGATCGCCTCTGTGTATCGCATGGATCGTGCCGGCGGCTGGCGACGTATAACGCACACCAGCGACGGCTTTGTCATCAAAAATCAGCTGTCCACGAGAAACGCTGTCACCCACAGACACGCGGAGACTTGGCTTTAAACCCGGATAATCAGCTGCATGTAACGCAACGTGCCGAGCCGGAAGGGAACTATCTAGATCAGACGTAGGCTGCCCGGTAATGGGAAGCTGCAAGCCATTTCTGATAACGTGTTTAGGCATCAGAAAACCGTGATGATTAACCTGCAGACCGATTCCTGATTATTCAGTGCCAGATAACTTAATATCGTCAATTTCTAATAAAAAATAATATCGGAAAGATTGTGAAAAAAGTATCAAGCTTCGTCGAAAAAAATGCCGGCGGCACAACCGACGGCGAGGTCGATTAACTTATCTTTTGGATCGTAACGCTCGGATTAGATCAAGTCAATCACCGCCTCAACAACTCAAACTTTCTAGCGATCAATTATTTGTCACCTCGCATACGCGAGACCACCGACACTACAATGCCCTGTTGTCGGTTTATATGTTCTATCTTATCCATAATTGTCGTAGCTTACCGATTTGGTACTATGGCTCGCGCACGAAAGTGCGCGAGTAACGAAATGGCAGTGCGAACGGTTCTCGTCTGTGAAACGCAAGTGCCTTTTGTTACTGGCGGGGCCGAGTCGCATGTACGCGAACTGGTGAAACATCTAAGAGCGGCCGGATATGAAACAGACCTCGTTAGTGTGCCCTTTAAGTGGTACCCAAAGAAAGAAATCCTCGGCCATGCGGCGGCGTGGCGCCTTCTTGATCTAAGTGAGAGTAACGGCCGATCGGTCGATCTCGTAATCGGAACCAAATTCCCTTCCTATTTTGCCCGTCATCCCAACAAGGTCGTCTGGCTGATACATCAGTACCGCGCCGCATATGAACTATGTGGAACCGAGTACAGTGACTTCGCCCATACAGAACATGACGTCGAACTACGTGAACGACTCATTGAACTAGATACCAAGATGCTTGGCGAATGCCAACGTCGCTACACCAACTCAGAAAATACGGCGGCTCGTCTTCAGCGATTTAATGGCCTTGATGCCGAAGCGCTCTACCATCCACCACCTTTGGCGGAACAGCTTCACCACGAGACCTACGACTCATATATCCTGTCAGTTGGCCGTCTAGAATCTGTAAAGCGTGTTGATCTGATAATCGATGCAATGCGCCATGCCGACCCCGGCATTCGTTTGATCATTGTCGGAGAAGGCACCCAAGATCTAGCTCTACGGAAACGAGCCGCGCTCGTTAGCGACCGGATCGATTTTCGTGGTCGTGTAACTAACAGTGAACTTCTCCAGCTGTATGCGAACGCGCGCGCAGTTGTCTATCCTCCCTACGATGAAGACTTCGGTTACGTAACGCTCGAGGCATTTCTCGCGCATAAACCAGTCATTACAACATCCGATTCGGGTGGACCCTTAGCCTTTATCGAGAACAACGTAACCGGTATTGTCTGTGAACCAAAAGAAGAAGCACTCGCCGCTGCGATCAATACTGTAGCCAATGAATCACGTGCAAAACCGCTGGGTGATGCCGGTTATGAACGAGCACGGCAAATTACCTGGAATGGCGTTATCGAAAAACTCGTTATAGATTAAACGACGAACCCGTGCCTAAATTGATCATTCAAATTCCGTGTCTCAACGAAGCAGCAACACTGCCACAAACGCTGGCTGACCTGCCACGACATATTACTGGCATCGACACGATCGAATGGCTTGTCATTGACGATGGGTCATCCGATGGCACCGCGGATGTCGCTCAAAAACATGGCGTACACCACATTGTGAGATTCCGGGCACGGAAAGGGCTCGCCGCCGCATTCATGGCCGGGCTTGATGAAGCTATTCGCCAAGGTGCCGACTATATCGTCAATACGGATGCGGATAACCAGTACAAGGGTGACGGCATAGCAACACTAGTACGACCACTGCTCGATGGCACGGCTGATATCGTGATCGGTGATCGGAACATTAGAACACTCCGCAACATGCCGATGGTAAAGCGTTGGCTGCAACAGATTGGCAGCTGGGTAGTTCGACAAGTGTCGAACACACGCGTCCCGGATACAACCAGTGGATTCCGAGCGTACACGCAAGAGGCAGCCCTACGACAAACACTCGTCTCAGAGTTTTCGTACACGCTCGAAACAATCATTCAAGCTGGCAAAAAACGAATGGCCATCGAGCACGTCCCGGTAGCCACCAACGAAAAGACACGCCCGTCCAGACTTTTCGACAGCATGTTTACCTATATTAAAAAATCAGCTATAACGATTGTGCGCATCTACGCCATGTATGAACCGCTGAAGGTCTTTACACTGGCGGGTCTAGTGTTCTTTGGAGTCGGCCTTGCCATTTCCTTCAGATTTCTTTTTTACTACTTTGCTGGCGAAGGTTCAGGGCATCTGCAATCCCTTATTCTATCGGCAGTACTTATGATTGTTGGGTTCCAAATCATACTCATTGGGCTGATGGCGGATGTCATCTCAGCAAGCCGAAAGCTCACCGAAGAACTGTTGTATCGGGTGCGCTCGCTCGAGCTCTCACTGCAAACTCGTCGCGCCCCCCGCCCTCAAGAAAACACTCACACCGATAACGGATAAAAGCGTGGCTAAACCGGAGATAACGTCAGTCGTGATTCCCGCATTCAATGAAGGCGCCATTATCGCGACAGTTGTCGCAGACCTTTTGTCTGTCGGGCCATGGAACGAAGTTATCGTCGTCGACGACGGTTCCACCGATGACACGTCACAGCGAGCCGCCGATGCGGGAGCCCGCATTATTCGGCATCCTTACAATAAAGGTAATGGTGCCGCAGTTAAAAGTGGTATCCGCGCTGCCAAAGCACAATACATTCTTATCTTCGATGGAGATGGGCAACATCGACCTGATGATGCGCCGCGCATACTGTCCAAACTCAATGACTACGAGCTTGTTGTTGGTGCAAGGCCGACTTCAACACATGCCTCACTGGTAAGACGTCTAGGCAATGGCCTGCTAAATCGGCTTGCCAGTTACCTCACAGGCCATCCGATAACCGACCTCACATCAGGATTTCGCGCAGCGCGAGCGACCCACCTTCGGGAGTTTCTTCATCTTCTCCCAAATGGATTTTCTACACCAACGACAACGACTCTCGCATTTATCAAGGCTGGACATAGCGTTACGTTCGAACCCACCAAAGCACGCCGCCGCGAAGGACAATCAAAAATACGATTGGCACGAGACGGCGCAAAATTTCTCTTGATTATTCTGCGAGTCATCACGATCTATAGCCCATTACGCATCTTCGTTCCTCTGAGTATCTTGTCGTTGACTGGTGGTGTCGGCTATGCACTGTGGACTATCGCTACAGAAACACATGTCACAAACACGTCTGTTCTTTTAACAGTACTGGGTGTTCTAGTGTTTCTAATCGGACTTGTTTCAGACCAAATCGCTACCATCCGCGCCGCACCCCGCGCTCACGACTAGTTCTCTAAACCCGAACCACCCATAAAGTGCACACGACTCAATTCCAGCAGTTCGTTCTCAAATTTATAATCTATTTCGGAGTGGTCTAGAATCGCGTCTAAGAATCATCGATCTAAGTATTACGGATACGACAAATCTTCATGACCATTCACCACTCGATTGAAAGTTATAAATTATTAACCGTAAGGAGTACTCTGCTCACATCATGACGACACACCACACTGTCGTCATGGTTACGACATCCTACCCACGGTTCCCCGGTGACTTAACCGGCACGTTTCTGGAACCCATCGCTCACGGTGTGGCGAATCGCGGACATCGTGTCCATGTCGTAGCTCCGTGGCACCCGGAAATACAAAGAGCGGATCGGGAAGGTAACGTAACCTTCCATTTTTATCATTACGCTCCCTGCAATGCCCTAAACGTGTTTGGGTACGCAAGCGCGCTCAGAGCGGACACATCAATGCGACTCAGCGCCTACGCAGTCACACCTTTTGCGCTGTATGCTGGGCTACGGGAAACCCGTCGCGTGATACAGACCTACCACGCAACAATGGTTCACGCACACTGGGTCATTCCGAATGGCTTTCTAGCGTCACTCGCGTCCCGCGCCCTTCCCCTTGTCGTCAGCCTACATGGCTCAGACGTATATGTGGCGGAAAAGTATTCATTTGCGGCCTTGGCAGCGCGTCGAACTTTTGCCAGAACCCAATGGGTAACGGCATGCAGCGAAGACCTGCGGTCGCGGGCACTTCAACTTGGAGCAAGCGATCTACAGAGTGAAGTAATCCCCTACGGTGTTGATGTCGATCGATTTCAACCGAACTCTGACGCGGACATACAACTCCGTTCAACCCATGCACTTACCACCGATCAACGCATCGTGCTATGCGTCGGACGACTCGTTCGCAAGAAAGGTTTCGAGTACCTAATTGATGCCGTAGCCTCACTCGCCGGTCGGCAGCCAACGCTGCGACTTGTGGTTGCGGGTGATGGAGACCTTGGCCATGAACTACGTGAACAGGCAAAGAATCGTGACATTGCTGACCGCGTCATTTGGCTTGGCTCTATCACGCAGAGCGAGGTCGCCGATTGGCTTGCAGTGGCAGATATCGTAGCCGTTCCATCTGTGCGCGATTCAGCAGGAAATGTGGACGGACTGCCGAATGTCGTACTTGAAGCACTGGCCTCGGAAACGCCAGTAATAACAACTACAGCAGGAGGAATCGGGTCAGTCGCCATTGACAATGAAACGGCTTTAGTTGTGCCTGAACGAGACCCGAAAGCACTGGCCGATGCCATCGAGACACTACTCACAGATCAGTCTCTAGGCATGACTATCGGCCGTGCCGCACGTGAATACGTACGGACTCATAACAGTTGGGCGCACCTAGCCGAACGGTTCGAATCAGTCTACGAACAAGCTAGCCAACGAATGACCGCCAAGTAACATCTCCTTGAAGAACACGCCTCGTTACATTGTTGCGGTAACGAGGCTCATGCTACGGTGAGATGACATGGGATACACCCTCCTACTTGTGGTCTTGGTTGCGTACCTGCCAGGCACCATTCTGCTCCGTTTTTCGCCGGCCGGCAGACAGGCGTCTGCATTACTCACGGCTGAAGAACGCCTGTTCTGGGCCGTCGCGATAAGTGTTTCACTTTCATCAGTTGCCGCACTTATTCTTGCGGCTTGTGGCACGTACGACATCGACTATCTCGCCTTTATCAACGGCACCATTACGCTCGCACTCCCCCTTGCATCACGCGGTCACCTACAACTTCCTGAAGCGTCGCTGCCAAATCGAACTGCAGTCGCGCCATTGATTCTTCTTGGCCTCGCGCTGGTTACTTTCTTTTACGTTCCTCCGGCGGAATACATCATTGGAGGGCGAGACCCAGGCGTGTACGTGAACGAGGGCATCCAAATCAGCCAGCGCAATTCACTGATTATTGAAGACCCGGTGGTACGAAGTGTCCCTCCCGAGTACAGACATTTATTTTTTCCGCCACGTACGAACCAACGTGAACAGGGATACAACAGCGTACGATTTATGGGGTTCTTCATTATGAACCCTTCCACTGGCCAGGTCGTTGGTCAATTTCCACACCTGTACCCAGTTTGGATAGCGATCGCCTATGACATCTATGGTCTCACGGGCGTTCGCTATGTACTTGGCCTTTGGGCGATCTTTGGAGTCCTCGCCATATATTTTGTTGGAGCCAAACTACTCGGGCGACCCGCCGCATTTGCTGGAACAGGCCTTTTAATCCTGCACGTCGCACAAGTGTGGTACGCACGCTATCCCAACGCTGAAATCATTATGCAGGCCCTGATCTTTACCGGCCTTCTAGCATACGCACGGATACATGCAGATAAGAGTCGATTGTTTAGTCTTATCGCTGCCGTCACCATTGGCCTGAGTCTGTTCGCTCATATCACTTCGGTTTTAGCCGTCGTAGGAACGGGACTAGCCGCACTCCTCGGCCGAGCCGGCGGGCAACGAATCCGCCTGGACTTTCTTGTACCGCTTGGACTGATCACGGCACTAGCAGGCGGCTATTATCTGCAAATTCTTGAGCCATACGCAGCCCGTCCGATAGCGTACCTCAACGACCTCCAACCACTTCACTTCGCGTTATTGGCCAGCGGTGCATTTGCAATAGGGACCCTCGTCATGGCCCTCCGCCAGCCGACTTATGCGGCAATAGCCCAAAAGTGGATCCCTAGCATTTTGATTTCTTCAATCTGGATCTTTGCATGTTACGCCCTGTTCTTCAGAGAAGCAGGAGGCACACTTGCTGTCCATGACGCAGACGGTCTCCGAATATTCACGAACTACTACTTACTACCGCTGGGACTAGCGGCGGCTCTTCTAGGATGGACCATTATCGCCCATCAAAATTTCTGGACTGGTTCAGCGTTTCATTTTGTCACAGCAATTTTTATGTTGTTTATTTTCTATAAGTCCCGAATCGTACCGGAACATTTCTGGATGGCAAGACGGTTTCTCCCCGTGATCCTTCCGGCGTCACTACTCTTTGTTGGTGCCGCAGCATTTACACACATATCCGGGAACTCTTGGTCGCCAGTACCTTGGCTAAGTACCAAGAAATTTCATCTGCTCCGTACCGCTTTCGGCCTACTGGTCATTGGATGGCTTGGCGTGCAGTATTTGCAAAACACCCGACCCATCTTGCATCACAGTGAATTTTCAGGTTTGATCCCGAAACTCGAAGAGCTCGCAGCACGGTTTACGCCTGACGATCTCGTTCTAGTCGAATCACGTGGTTCATCTGACATGCATCTACTCGCTACGCCGCTTGAGTACATCTACGATCGAAATATCCTGGTCTTCGATCAAACGACTCCCCACAAGCAATCATTTCGACGATTTCTAGAATGGGCACGGGCAACATACTCACGCGTATTTTTTATTGGTGGTGGAGGAACCAACCTATTATCCAAGAGCACCGTTGCGACAACCGTGGGTGCTGACCGATTTCAAGTTCCAGAATACGAACGAGCCCTAAACGCTTATCCGACCGATGTACGCCAAAAAGAATTTGACTACGGCATCTACGAATTTGTACCAGGTCGGATCACATCGGGAGTATTCGACCTTGACGTGGGTACCGCTGACGACCTGTACGTCCGCCGGATTCATGCCAAACAGCAAGACCATAATGGTGTGACCTACCGATGGACTCGAGACCGATCATTTATTTCGGTTCTCGGAACACTAGCAACAGCGAGTTCGCTCACGTTGTATCTAAACAATGGTGGCCGACCGGATGATGCAGAAGAAACGCATGTTCATTTAACGCTTGATAACACACCACTAGGAACTTATCCGGTTAAGGCCGGTTTTAATTCGTATACGGTCTCGATTCCTCCCGGCGTCGCTCGCGCAGTGGCTGCACGTGAAGAAGCCTCTGAGCTACGCATTGAAACGAGCACCTGGATACCCCGAGATTACCTAGGAGGCTCTGACGACCGAGAAGTCGGGGTTATGCTAGACCGCGTGGTAATTCAGTGACAACATGCGAAACTTGTAGAACACGTGTTCAAACATCTGCAAATCTATAACGACCGCGACCGACGACTCGTGG
>CAUZRA010000027.1:0-9865 GCA_963582035.1 Vicinamibacteria bacterium
GGCTCTTGTCAATTATTTGTTATTGCTGGGATGGTCACTTGATGATCGGACGGAATACTTTACGCGGGATGAGATGGTGAAGCTTTTTAATTTAGAACGAATTAATCAGTCGCCAGCAAGTTTTGACCCACAGAAGATGATGGCATTTGAAGAACGATGGATGCAGGTGTTGCCGCTTGATGAGAAAATGACAGTTGTTGCACCCTACCTCACCCAGCTTGGCCTGTTATCACCAGTACTGTCGTCTGAGGAGAACGTACGATTGCGCGCAGTCGTGGTGGCGGCTGGGGATCGATTGAAGGTTGCAGGTGACATTGTTAACTATTCAGAATTCTTTGAAGACGACTCCGCCTTTACGTATGACCTAAAAGCATTTTCAAAAAGACTCCAAGGCGAAGGTTCTGCAGAGAGACTTCTCGCGTTTCGCAAAGCGCTGGAGGCCTTAGTTAAATTTGATGCCGAAACGATTGAGGTTGGACTGCATGACTTTGTTGCTACGAATGACATCAAGATTGGCGCGATTATTCATGCCGTTCGGGTTGCTGTAACGGGCAAAGCAGTTGGATTTGGACTGTTTGAGGGCATGGCACTTCTTGGTCGGGACGCTTGTCTCGCTAGAATTGATAGAGCCTTGGCACTTGCCAACAACGAGGACACACCGTGACCAGTAAGAACCCACCCAAAACAGCCTTGACCGATGACGCTGGGGCACCAGGACTCGATTTCGTCAGGCAAATTGTGCACGATGATCGAAAGGCTGGTGTCAACAACAGTCGTGTCCATACGCGGTTTCCTCCGGAACCGAATGGGTATTTACATATTGGGCACGCAAAAGCAATCTGTCTCAATTTTGGTATTGCTGAAGAACACGGGGGGCTCTGTAATCTTCGGATGGACGATACAAATCCAGAAACTGAGGACCAAGAGTTTGTGCGCGCAATCGAACAGGACGTCCGGTGGCTGGGGTTTGATTGGAGCGACAGATTTTATTACGCCTCAGATTACTACGAACGTTTATACGACTGTGCTGTGACGTTAATCCGAAAAGGTTTTGCCTACGTCGATGACCTTCAGGGTGACGAGGTTAGTCAATACCGTGGTCGCTGGAATGAACCAGGGCGGAATAGCCCGTCTCGCGATAGAAGCGTTGAAGAAAACTTAGACCTGTTCAAGCGGATGCGCGCCGGAGAATTTGCTGATGGGACGCGGACGCTTCGTGCAAAGATTGACATGGCGGCCCCGAACATGAACCTGCGGGACCCAATCATTTACCGGATTCGGCGCCAGCCACATTATCGTCGAGCGCAGGAATGGGTGGTCTATCCGACCTATGACTTTACGCATCCACTATCAGATGCGTTTGAAGAAATAACGCACTCCCTCTGCACGCTTGAATTCGAAGACCATCGGCCTCTCTACGACTGGTATTTGCAGGCGCTTGAGTGGGCGGATCCGCCCACTCAGATCGAGTTTGCGAGATTGAATCTGACGTATACGGTGTTAAGTAAACGCAAGCTTTTGGAACTCGTTACTGGCGGTCATGTGAACGGGTGGGATGACCCGCGGATGCCGACCTTGAGTGGTATGCGCCGGCGCGGCTATCCACCGGCAGCGATTCGTGATTTTTGTGACCGCATCGGAATTGCGAAAGCGAACAGCGTGGTCCAGGTGGCTCAGCTTGAGGATTCCGTTCGTCAGCAATTGAATCGGCAGGCTCCACGTGTGATGGCGGTCCTAGAACCGGTGAAAGTCGTGATTGAAAATTATCCAGAAGATCAAACAGAGGAGCTGGATGCAATTAACAATCCTGAAGATGAAAGCGCTGGTATTCGGAAAGTTCCGTTTTCGCGCGAGCTGTACATTGAGCGAAACGATTTCAATGAAGATCCCCCGAAAAAATTTTTCCGCTTAGCCCCCGGACGAGAGGTTCGATTGCGCTATGCCTACTTTGTGACGTGCCGGGATGTCGTGAAGGATGCAAAAGGCAACGTTGTAGAACTTCGCTGTACCTACGACCCGGAGACGCGAGGAGGGTACGCTCCGGATGGTCGAAAAGTTCGTGGCACGATTCACTGGGTATCTGTTCCTCATGCCATTGATGCTGAGGTCCGTCTTTATGACCACTTATTTACGGTCGAAAATCCTGAGGACGTACCCGATGGCGACGATTACAAAGACACCCTCAACCCGCATTCCGTGGAACGACGCTCAGGCTGTTGGGTTGAACCAAGTGTAACCAGTCCGACGGTCGGGACGTGCTATCAGTTTGAGAGGCTTGGTTACTACTGTGTAGATGCGGATTCTATAGAGGGTGCACCGGTGTTCAATAAAACAATTGGTTTGCGGGATACGTGGGCTAAACTCCAGAAAAAGTAACGAGTTGAGAGAGCGCTAAATCTTAGGAGGAAGATCATGCGGACTTTGATTTTCGCCGTTGTGGCTGGGTTTGTCGGTGTCAGTGCCGGGTATGGGGTCCAGCATGATGTGAGCGGCACGTGGAATTTTGTTGTTGAGCTTGACATTGGTGGCGGTGAGCCCACGTTCGAGTTCGTGCAACAAGGCGACACTTTATCTGGAACGTATGAAGGTGCGTTTGGAACTGCACCTATTACTGGAACGGTTACCGGGGATCAGATTGAATTTCGTTTTGGCGAAGAGGGAAATGAGGCGGTTTATATAGGCACCATTAATGGCGATGCTATGTCCGGAACCTGTGACTACGGCGGTGCAGGTGAGGGGACGTGGGAAGCCGAACGCCAGTAACTACCGTGTGTGTCGATTTGTCCCGCTAGATCGTGTCGTAGCTAATGACGAGAACGCCGAATCATGACGTGGCCGGGTCGTTGACGCTGGCCACGCCATGTCGCGGTGAAATGTTTTAAGAGATATCAGGATTCAGAATCGGTGAGGCCTGCTGCACGTTTCCATGTCTGCAACTGGCCGATATGCGTTCCTTCGTGAGCCGACATGATGTACATAACGATGTCTCCTGCCGTGGGAAACATCTTCCGAAAATCCTCTGCTGATTCAGCCGCCAATGATTCAGGCGAAGCCTGTTTGACCGCTTCTGCGATACGGGTATGCTGATTGGAGAGTTCGGCGAGCAGTTGGTCTTTCGAGGGAAACAGACCGGCATCACCACTCGGTGTGCCACCAGTTTTGCAGGCTTCTTTCCACTCCTCTGGAAAGGTCGATTCCAGACCAAGGATCTTTGCCAACATGTCTGACGCGCTGGCCAAATGCCCGATCGTCCAGGCCGGATGGTTCACCAGGCCGTTGGGCTGCAGCGTCATTTGTTCATCGCTAACGTCTGTAACGATTTTTTTAATGTGTTCCAAGTTAAATGCATATGTGTGGATCAGGTGTTCAACCATCCAAAGACTCCTCAAGACAATGCTGCGTAAACGGGTCCTAGTATACTGCCCAAAACCAGTAACTATCGCCGAGGATGCCATTGCCGAAACGATTGAATCGCCGTATCTGTCTTGCTTCCCACCCTGTCGGGTTTCCTACGGCAGATGATTTCTCGCTTGTAGAAGATGCCGTAACTGAACCCACAGAAGGCGAGATGCTGTGCCGCACGATCTATCTCTCGCTGGACCCGTATATGCGTGGTCGGATGAATCCCGGTCCATCCTATGCCCCGGGTGTTCCCGTCGGGGACGTTATGGTCGGTGGGACGGTATCTCAGGTTGTGGAATCCAAGCTCGATGGCTATTGCGAGGGAGACTTCGTCCTGACCGCGAATGGCTGGCAAGAGTATGCGCTGTCTGATGGGACAGGCGTACGGAAGCTCGATCCGACGGAAGCACCGCTTTCGACAGCACTCGGTGTACTCGGTATGCCAGGTCACACTGCGTATGTCGGTTTCCTTGATCACGGTCGCCCAAAACCTGAAGACACGGTTGTCGTTTCGGCGGCCTCCGGTGCAGTCGGTGCGATTGTGGGTCAGATTGCGAAACGAGAAGGCTGTCGTGTTGTTGGTGTGGCTGGTGCGTCAGAGAAATGTGATTACGTGACGTCTGAACTCGGTTTTGATGCCTGTGTCAGCCACCTTGCAGACGATTTGCCTGACGCGCTTCGTGCTGCATGCCAGAATGGCATTGATGTTTATTTTGAGAACGTTGGCGGAAAGGTGTTTGACGCCGTGCTTCCACTCTTGAATGATTTTGCCCGGGTTCCAGTCTGTGGCCGAATAGCTAACTACAACCTGACCGAAGCGCCATCCGGTCCCGATGGTGTTCCGAGATTAATGGGCTTGACCTTGGTACGTCGGATTACGTTCCGTGGGTTTATTGTGTTCGATCACATGGACCGATTTCCTGATTTCCTTCGCGATATGACCGGCTGGGTCCGCGATGGGTCGATTTGTTATCGCGAGCATGTTGTGCAGGGGTTGGACGCTTCCGTGTCGGCGTTTCTTGGTCTTCTTCGTGGAGAAAACTTCGGAAAACTTTTGGTGCGCGTATCAGATGATCCGACCCTTATCGATTCCGCATCGTGAAATTCATCTGATACGTCACAATACGAGTTCCGGATGATTAGCTCTGCACGACGCATTCCCAGCGCGCTTGTTTTTATCGCCGGTCTTATTCTTCTTGCTCAACTGATCAGCTACGTCCTCCCGGCCGGTGAGTACGACCGCGATGGAGACCGAGTAATCGCAGGCACGTATCAGGCGGTCGAAGCGGACGCGCTTCCACCGTTTGCATTTCTTACGGCGGTCCCCAGGGGATTGGCAGACGCACAAGACATTATTTTTTTTGTGTTCATTGTCGGTGGTGCCATCGGGATTGTTCGCGCGACGGGAGTCGTTGATGCGCTTATCAGTGCGGCACTTCGGCACACAGGAGAGCAACCGGAATGGCTCGTTGCGATCATGGTTGGCATTTTTGCGCTCGGGGCATCGACCATCGGGATGGCGGAGGAATATCTACCGTTCGTTCCGATACTTGTAACGATGTGTCTCGCCTTGAAACTGGATGCCGTCGTGGCGGTTGGCATCATTTATATCGGGGCGGGCGTTGGCTACGCATGTGCTGCGCTCAATCCATTCACCGTTCTTATTGCGCAGGACATCGCAGCGGTGCCGCTAACGTCTGGCCAGACGGTCCGATGGCTGCTGCTTCTGATCTGCGTGGGAGTCGGGGTGCACCATCTTCTGCGCTATATGTCACGGCTTAAGGTAGATCCGCAATCGAGTTTGGTTGCTGATGTTGACTACGGCACAGGATTCACATTGCCTGCCACTGAGACCCTGACAAATCGACACGGGTGGATCATTGGGTTACTGATCGTTGCGAGCGCAGGATTTGTATGGGGTGTTGCGACCCAGGGGTGGTATGTCGGAGAGCTGTCTTCAATGTTTCTTGCAATTGCCCTGGCGACAGCTCTTATTGGTGGACTGACTGCGAATGCCGCGGCACAGTCGTTTTTGGGCGGTGCGGCGGAGATGACAACTACCGCACTACTGATTGGTTTTGCTCGCGCGATTCAGGTGGTCCTGACGGATGCCCAGGTTATCGATACCGTGATTTACGGTTTAGCGCAGCCCTTAGCCGTTTTGCCAGCCCACGCTGCGGCTGTCGCGATGCTGGGTGTGCAGACCGTGTGTAACCTGTTTGTTCCATCAGGTTCCGCACAGGCCTATGTCACGATGCCGGTGATGGCTCCACTAGCAGATTTGACGGAGGTGACGCGGCAAACGGCCGTGTTGGCCTATCAGTTTGGTGATGGGTTCACCAACATGATCGTGCCGACCAATGCGTTGCTGATGGGGATTTTGGCTTTGGGACGAATCCCCTATATAAGATGGGTTCAGTTCGTTGCGCCGCTCCTCGTCAAGTTCTACGCTGTTGCGGTAATTGCGCTTATTTTGGCAGTGCAATTTGGCTACTGATATTTGGTGCTCTCTCTTTCCGGTTCTAGGCAGTAAAATGGGTTGTTCATGATGCTACCTGCACGATGTGCCCGAACGATGCTTGCCGTTTTGGTGGCGGCTGGATTGTTGTTTGTCGGATGTAGTTCGCCGTCAGAGAACCAGCCGACAGCGGTCGCTGGCGGTAGTGACGAACCGGCGACCGTGTTCGAGGTTCCGTCCGATGGTGTGACGCTTCGGTTCGTTGATACCCCCGCGTCGGTGGGGTCACTAACGATGCAGACCATTGACGGCGAGTTTTTAGAGATGTCCGATCTGCGCGGAAAGGTCGTACTGGTGAATTTCTGGGCTACGTGGTGTGGTCCGTGCCGTGAAGAAATTCCATACCTTGCGAGCTTGACCGAACGGTACCCCGAGCACTTAGTCGTTATCGGTGTCTCCGAGGACGCGGGGGGGGTTGATATGGTCGAGGCGTTTGCCGACCAGTACGGCGTGAATTACCCGATCGTTATGTCGACACCTGAGATCAAACGAGCGTTCCCTGGCGTTTTTGCATTGCCCACATCTTTTGTGGTCGACCCCGATGGACAGATGGTCCAAACTCATGTGGGTTTAATCAGCCCTGTTATTTTGGAACAGGAAACGCGGTATTTGAGTTCGTTATCGAATAACGCGACGGTTGAGACCGTTGCTGCCAGCAGTCAAATTCGCTTAGCTAACGCCGCGCAGGCCACCGAGATACCTGGTGTAGACCTGTCCGTGTTGACGCCGGACCAACGCGAAGAGGCACTACGCCGTCTTAATGCGGACGGGTGTCCGTGTGGATGTCAACTAACGTTGGCGCAGTGTCGCATCAACGATTCGTCATGCGGTATCAGCCCGCCGATTGTTGAAAAAATTGTTGCTGAGATTGCCGCTGGCAATTGAGAGCGGAATTCTTCTACCGGGTTACAAAAGGCACAATAGGGTTCCCACCCATGGTGGCTCATTGGACTAGTGGCACTATGCTTCAGACGTCCGGGCTATGGCTGCTCCGCTAGTCGCGACCTTGTAGTCGGGTACCGGTCCAGGCGCGGGTGCCCCTTGACCAAATAATCGTTTCGGGATTTGCCGAACATCATCCAGAATAATGTAAGAGATCGGTACGAGGAACAACGTAATAAAGGTTGCGAAGAGCACACCGAATGCTAGGGAAACGGCCATCGGCACTAAAAAGGCAGCCTGCATGCTGCGTTCAAGCATCAGTGGCACCAATCCAAAGAATGTAGTCAGCGACGTCAACAGGATCGGGCGAAACCGATGACTTCCCGCTTGTCGGACGGCAGCAGCAATATTATCCGTTACGGCTCGCCGGCGGTTAATGAAATCCACCATGACCAAGCTGTCATTGACGACAACGCCAGTCAATGCGACCAGTCCAAACATTGACATCAAGGTAACGTCAAGACCCATGACCATGTGGCCCCAGATTGCACCGACCAGACCAAATGGAATAGCCGCCATGATGATGGTTGGCTGCACGTACGATTTCAGTGGAATCGCAAGAAGCGCAAAGATCATGAACAGCGCCAAAATAAAGCCACGCTGGAGTCCACCGACTGCATCTCTCTGTTCTGCCTGAGCACCTTCAAAGGTATAAAAAACGCCTGGATATTTTCCGAGTACCTCTGGAAGGATGCGATTTTCGAGATCGGCAATCACCTGTCCCCCTGAGGTAATATTGGCTTCAACTGCCGCCGTGACGTTAATAGCTCGATTTCGGTTGACTCGTTTGATCGATGCGAAGCCACGACCAGGTTCAACCTGGGCGACCTGACTAAAGGGCACTTCTCCACCGTCTGGGGTTCGAATCCGCATGTCTTCGAGATTGCCAAGAGAACGACGATTCACTTGTGGATACCGGACCATCACGCGGATATCGTCGCGTCCTCGCTGTATGCGCTGGGCTTCTTCGCCATAGAACGCTTGTCTGACTTGGCGCCCGAGGTCTTGCAACGTAAGCCCCAAGGTTTCTGCGCCAGGCTTAATGCCGAGTTTGATTTCTTCTTTGCCGGCTCGAAACGAATCAGAAATCTGGTAGACACCTTCGTATTCTGCTAGACGTTGCTTGACGTCGTTCGCCGCGTTACGTAACCGCTCAATATTCGGTCCGGCCAGCTGCACATTAACATCCTCACCTGGCGACATGATTGACATCTTGAAGTTGACTTCGGTGGCTTCCGGGATCGGTGCGGTCGCATTCCGCCACATCAGACCGAGTTCCTCACTTGTGTAGGAGCGCGTCTCCGCAGGTGCCAGTTCAATGGTTACTTCACCAAGATTTGATGCCGATGCGTTCCGGATCGGGCCCATTGGGCCACCGCCACGTGAACTCATCGGTTGGTCTCCGACAGACGCCGAGACGTGGCGAAAGTAGTCCATGCCAGTTTCTTGAATTAGTTGCTCTCTGAGCGTGGCGGCTCCTGCCTCGAGTTTTGCGACCGCGTCCCCCGTAGTTTCAACGGGAGCGCCCAGCGGCATGGTGATCGAGGCTGCCATAAAGTCTGCTT
Organism: Vicinamibacteria bacterium; assembly: GCA_963582035.1. Taxonomy (GTDB): domain Bacteria; phylum Acidobacteriota; class Vicinamibacteria; order Vicinamibacterales; family UBA8438; genus DTWD01. The sequence goes on from CAUZRA010000027.1 coordinate 8,428, forward strand.
CAATGGACGGAAAGAAACGGAAGCTCGTCCATCCACCCAGCACCATTCCGACCGTCAGCACGAGTGTCGAGACACCAACGGCGGCCGTAACGTATCGCCACTCGATCGCTCGTGCGAGCAGTGGTTCGTAGACTGTCCGTATGAAGGTTTTGAGTCCATTTGAGAAGAGACTTTGAAATCGGCGCCACAATCCAGGTTTGCGTGGAGTGGGTGTATGCGACAGGTGGGCTGGCAAAATTCCTAGTGATTCGACTAGTGAAAAGATCAGGCATGGGATAACGATCAGTGGAATGACGCGAAAAATCTTTCCCATCATGCCCGGAACAAACATTAACGGCAGAAATGCCGCGACCGTTGTCAGGACGGCAAAGATGACGGGCTTAGCGATTTCTTGTGCGCCTTCGATTGCCCCGCGCATGTTCGATGTGTGCCCGTGTTCTTCTTGGTGTCGGTAAATGTTTTCACCGACGATGATCGCGTCGTCAACCACAATGCCCAGCACTAAAATAAACGCAAAGAGCGACATGACATTGATAGAGACGTCACCAGCTGGCATAAAGGCCATCGCGCCGAGAAAGGAGATGGGAATGCCAAGACTGACCCAGAATGCCAACCGCAATTCGAGAAACAGAGCTAGGACGACAAACACCAGAATAAAGCCGGTGGCGCCGTTTCTGAGCATGAGTGACAGGCGGTCGTCTAAGACTTCAGCTTGGTCTTGCCAGATGGTTAATGACACACCTTGCGGCATACGTGCTTGAGCGGTGTCGATGTAGTTACGGGTCGCTTCAGCAATGTCTAATGCGCTTTGGTCACCTGTGCGAAATACGGAAACCATCACGGTCGGCTCGACATCGAAGCGGGCGTATTGGTCCGTTTCAGCAAACCCATCGACCACGGTTGCGACGTCTCCGAGTTGCAAGCGGCTACCATCAGCTCGTGTCCACAGTACGAGCTCTTCGTACTCCTCGCCTCGGTATGCTTGACCGATCGTTCGCAGCAGGATTTCACCACTATCGGTTTTAACTGAACCTCCGGGGAGGTCGAGTGAGGAACGACGCACGGCGTCCGCGACTTGGTCGAACGTCATGCCGTGCCGGCGTAGTGCGACCTCAGAGACCTCAATGGAAATTTCATAGGGTGGTGCACTGACAATGTCGACCTGCGTGATTTCCGGAAGGACAGAGAGCTCGTCACGAACCTGTTCGGCGACTGTCTTTAAGGTGAAAATATCCACCTGGCCGGAAATGGAAATGTCGGTGACCTGGTTTCTTGCCGTTAGTTCCGTAATGATCGGTTTTTCGGTTTCGATGGGAAATGTAGTAATCGCGTCGACATTACTCTTGACGTCGTCGATAACTTTTCTTGAGTCAGCCCCAAGTTCGAGTTCAATCATCACGGACGCCGATCCTTCGGATGCCGTCGACTGAATTTCTTT
>CAUZRA010000028.1:0-9742 GCA_963582035.1 Vicinamibacteria bacterium
AGATGCGGTCGTGGCCGATATTCTTTCGACAGCGTTGTATGTGATGAATTCGAAAGATGCATTGACGTGGTCTGAAGGACGAGGCATTGCTGCGTATTTTGCTGACGTCAATGCAGAAACAGGGTCGATCGTGCAAACGGCGACCGATGCATTCGCGGAACGGTTTCTAGGGCAATAGCTCCCTTCCCCTATGGGGTGTCGGGGTGTGCGGCGCGTTCCTGCACACGCGCACCGTTCAGGATGAGCGGCATGCTGTGGTTGCCTTCGTGGCAGGCGTTTTCAAATAGTGGGCCTGTAGCCCGTGCTATCGGAAAGGTTACCGTCCAGGGGGTGGCAAATGATTCTGTGTCATGTGCGGTGAATTCGTAATCGATTGTATTCATAGCTCCGATCGACAAACGTTCGACATACCGCACGTTTTTACTTTCTCCGGCAAGCGTCCATGCGCCGTTAAAGTTGGTGACCTCGATCACGAGTGTGTCACCTTCCCAGTGCGCGCGTGAGTCGCCTTGCCAATGTCGTATATTTTCTGAGATGTGTTCGCTACGACTCGTTGAGGCAATCGGAATAATCCGAAGGTCGGAGTTCTGCTCGTGGAGGATGGCAAGGTACTTCGGTGTTTGGAAGATTTGAGCTAGTTTGCCGGGCGCCTGCGAGAGGAGTGGTACCGTTCGCCCCATAATGCATCGTTCATAGCGTTCACGGTCTTCTGGTCCATCTGCAGGGCGGAGCCTTGATCGCAATCCAATAGTCTGCGCGCGCTGGTCGGCCGAGGCCGTTCGTAACGGGAGTCGACCGTCCGGCGGGTCGACGATGAGGGAAGTACGGCCGTTGGTGAGGGTTCCTGGCTGCCACCAATCGGCGTTGAGTTGCAGGTTTCTCTCGTGGCGGATAGCTTCATAAAGCCCGACCATATAGGCCTCTTCTTCAGCTGGAGTTAGCACGGGTTTGTCGGCAACATCGGTGGGACGCTCAAGTGGTGTGGCGGTGTTGTATTCCCAGTAGCCACTGAAGTCTGGTGTGTCCCAATCCGTGCGAGGCGGCTCAGTCTGTTGGGCCGTCGCTAAGTGTGGAAACAGTATCAATGCGACAAAAATGATGGACGTCCGACTCATCGCTGAAACTCCAGAGGCTTGCAGCCTACACTCGGTTTAGTCAGAGTGCAATTGTAAGACGACCTTAACTTTTGAATCGGATTGAAAGACCTCTGCGTTTGGCTGATTTTCTGAAACATCCTCCGATTCGTATCAGACGATGAATTTCTTCTGGACTTTCTCGTATCTTGTGGAGAGATAGAGCTATTCTTCTGAGGTGAAGTGTCTGTCTAAAGGCTTGGCGCCGTTCATGATCCTGCTAGGTCTTGCTGGTGAGGGTGCTCTCACGGCTCAGGAAGGTGTTATTTCCAGGCAGGAAGCTCTTGCAGCCGTCTACCCAGATGCGACGGTTACCCGTGACCGTGTGATTCTTACCACCGAACAAATGAGTGCTGTCGCTGCGTTGGCCCGTGTCGGTATGCAGGGGAAAATTTTCCCGCGGTATATCGCACGGAAAAATGAAATTGTGATCGGACGTGCATATATTGATACCCATACTGCGAAGACAGAGCGTCAGAGCGTTCTTGTGTCTCTTGATACCGCTGGTCAAATTATTCGTGTAGATGTCACGGTGTTTTTTGAGCCGGCGCAGTATATGGCGCCTCACGACTTTCTTCGTCAATATGACGGACAGGTTCTCCATGAGGAACTGGTCATTCGCCGAGGTATTAGACCGGTTACCGGTGCATCGTTCACCGGTCGTGCCGTCAACAATGCAGTCAGACGTGTGTTGGCTCTCGACCACGTGCTCCAAGCTGAAGTGACTGAGGCACCCTAGTTTTTGAACCGTGTTCAGTCTTGATTACGGTTCTACTCGCCCTTGTGGCTGGCACTCGGTTAACTGACGAAGTCGTCGCGGGACTGGGTCTTCGCTGTCGGTAGCGGGGTAATGCTCACGTTCAGAAATCCATAGAGTGCAGCGATAAACGGGTTAATGAGATTGAAGATCGCAAATGGTGCATAAGTTAGCGTTGAGACGCCAAGCGTTTGCGCCATAAATGCGCCGCAGGTGTTCCAGGGGACAAGTACGGATGTCAAGGTGCCGCTGTCTTCAAGTGTTCGCGAAAGGTTCTTCGGATCCAGGTGGCGACGTTCGTACTCACTGCGAAACATCCGACCGGGAAGCACGATGGCGATATATTGATCAGAGGCGAGTACATTCACACCGAAAGAAGTCGCTAGTGTCGCTGCAATCAGACTACCGGTGCTCCGGACTAACCGTAGGATACGCGCCGCGAGTGTCTGCAGTAGATCAGTGGCTTCCATTACGGCTCCAAAGATCATTGCTGTGATGATGAGCCAAATCGTTGTAAGCATGCTTGCCATGCCGCCACGTGAGAGAAGGTCGTCGACAACCATGTTGCCTGAGTCAATGCGATACCCTGCAAAGAGAGCTTGCCAGGCACCTTGAAGCAGTGCAATCGGACGTGGCAGCGTAGTATCACCGACGTACAGTAGGACCGCATCCGGTTGAAACACGACGGCAAAAACAACTCCGACAAGAGCGCCGATGAACAGAGCCGGCAATGCAGGCATACGGCGTATGACCAATCCCAGCACGACGACCACCGGAAACAACAAATGCGGTCCGATTGAGAAATTTGCTTCGAGCACTGACGTTACAGCGGTGAGCTCATTTCCCCCGACTGGTGACGGCGTGATGGCACCAATGACAATGAAGAACAGTAGGGCAATGCCGAAGCTTGGCACAGTCGTCCAGGTCATATGTCGTATGTGCGTGAATAAGTCTGTGCCGGCAACTGCTGGTGCAAGGTTTGTCGTGTCCGAGAGTGGCGACATCTTGTCACCGAAATAGGCTCCCGAAATGATCGCACCAGCGGCCATACCTAAATGAAGATCGTAGGTGGTGGCAATACCGATAAGGGCAAGTCCAACCGTGCCGGCGGTTGTCCAGGAACTACCTGTTGCAAGTGCAACTACGGCGCAGATCGCACACGCAGCGGCGTAATAGATCGAGGGCGTTAACAGCGAGAGGCCGTAGTAGATCATTGTCGGAACTACACCGGCGAGTATCCAAATGCCGATAACTGATCCGACCATGAGCAGAATCAGCAGTGGTCCAGTTGCCGTAGCGATGCTGCGGCCCATAGCGGCTTCAAGGTCGGACCACGTATGGCCATTCCTGAGACCAATTAATGCCGCAACTGCTGCACCAAGCAACATCGCAATTTGGTTAGGACCGGCTGATGAGGTTTCCCCAAACAGAAAAACAGAACTTCCCAACATGAGAACGAGAGTGGCCAGCGGGATCACAGCTTGTCCGAGTGTTGGAGTTTGTGCCTGGGTCGCCGTTTTTGAAGCCGACATAACGTGTGCGATGACCTATCAAAAAGAATGATTTTTGAGGCGCGTCAATGGAACTGTGAAGATAGTTAGGGTTACTACTGATTGGAGGTTTACATGTCGAGAGTGATACCGTTCTGCCATGGTCTTTCCGCAAATATCTCGTAATGGTTTGTTGCCGTGCTTGGCGCTTGCTGTGTTTTTCTCGACTGTCGCCAGTGGGAGCGGCCAGCCAACAATCGCGCCTCAAAACGACGCACCAAACCCGTATCGTACCATCGACGGCTGGGCCGTGCTGCCGACTGGCCGTACGTGGGGTTCGACGGGTGGTGTGGATATGGACCGGGACGGTCAGCATATCTGGGTAGCGGAGCGATGTGGTGGTAATTCATGCGCGGGTTTGGACCTTGACCCAGTTCTTAAGTTTGATGAGAACGGGAACTTGGTTAAAAGTTTTGGCGGTGGATTAATGATTCAACCACACGGGTTGCACGTTGACCCTGATGGCAATGTGTGGGTGACTGATGCACAGGGCCCGGATGGCGAAGATCCTCAGCGAGAGGGCAAGGGACATATTGTCCTGAAATTTAGTGCAGATGGTGAGCTCCTGATGACATTGGGTACTCCTGGTGTCGGGGCAGCCGGTCGCGACACACTGGACCAGCCCTGTGATGTTGTTGTTGCTCCTGACGGCAGTATTTATGTCGCGGATGGTCATGGGGGACAACTTCCCGGTGCTGGTACGCACACGACCGCTCGCGTCGTTAAATTCGCATCCGATGGGACTTATCTAATGGAGTGGGGGTCTCACGGCACAGAGCCTGGTCAATTTCGTACGCCCCATGCTATCGACCTTGATTCAAATGGACGTGTAGTCGTCGCGGACCGCGGTAATGACCGGCTACAAGTATTCGATACAAATGGAATGTTTATTGAATCGTTCTATCAATATAGTCGGCCGAGTGGGCTTCACATCGCGGATGACGATACGGTCTATGTGGCGGATTCAGCATCGTCTCGTAATGGGCAACACCCTGGGTGGGAGTTCGGGATCCGTATTGGAAATCTTCGGAACGGGTCCTTTGATGTTTTTATCGATGGGTCTAACCCCGAAGGCGTAGCCGTAAGTGCGAACGGCACGATCTATGGTGCGGTGGTTGCTTACGGTGGTGCATTACTGAAATATGTACGCTGAGATTTGAATTATTAGGTGCGTCGAAAGATAAGCAGAATAATGGCCTGCTTAGTATTCCCCCGGAAGAGCTGTTACGTGGTTTGCGCTCATAGCTACATCTTTCTGTTGACCACGTATACTTTCCTTCAATGAAATACGCTGTGGTTACGTTCGGTTGCCGGGTAAATCAAGCGGATTCGTTTGCGCTGGAGCGTCAGATACGCGCGGTGGGAGGTCATGCGAGTGCGCCTGAAGATGCTGACCTTGTGATTGTCAATAGTTGTTCGGTAACGGCTTCAGCCGACCAAGGGACACGCCAGACAATTCGTCGGGTGGCACGCGTGAATCCAACAGCGAAAATTGTCGCGACCGGTTGCTATTCAACGCGCGATGTAGAGGCAGTGGCAGCGTTACCTGGCGTAATAGCGGTTGTGGCGAATGAAAAGAAGGACAGACTGGTTCAAGACGTGCTTGAACAGGCTGAGCTCGCATTACCGACAACAGCCATGCGATTTGGAGAAGGTGATGGTGCGTGTGGAGCGATGATTGAACCAGGAGAAGCTGGTCGAACGGCGTATACCCTACGTGTGCAGACAGGCTGTGATGAGTCGTGCGCGTATTGCATCATTCCTTCAACCCGCGGAGGGGGGCGTAGTGTGCCGCTTCACCGGGTTCTTACGGAAGTCGAAGATGCTAGAGATGCCGGATATCGTGAGTTGCAACTAACTGGCGTACATCTAGGGTCCTACGGTCGAGATTTGAATCCGAGGAGCTCTCTTTTTGGATTGTTACAGGCATTGGATCGGCAGGACTCGAATGTTGTTATTCGGATGAGTTCACTGGAACCCATGGATTGCACGCCTGAGATTATTGACTTAATGACAACGAGTCCGCGTTTTGCTGCGCACTTCCATCTTCCACTTCAACATGCGAGCGACACGGTTTTGCGACGAATGCGTCGGCCGTATACCCGTCGCGAATATGAACAGGTCGTCGGCCGTATCAGACAGAATTCGCCCGATGCAGCGATTGGCAGTGATGTGGTTGTCGGGTTTCCCGGTGAGACCGATGCTCATGCTACTGAGAATATTCAGTTTCTCACGCGAAGTCCGCTCACATACCTTCATGTATTTCCTTATTCAGACCGGCCGGGTACAGAGGCTTCAAAGATGAAGGGGAAAGTTCACGGTCAAACAATTCGAGACAGAGCTAGAGCCGTGCGTGAGGTGGGTTCAGTTTTGTCACAACAGTTTCGGACTGCACAGATCGGTCGAATTCGACCTGGATTAACCCTCAGGCAGAGAGCGCACACGGTCGTTTTGACGGATAATTATCTTCGCGTCCAAGTGCCGGTGCCCCCACCTGAAAATGTCCGTGTGCATGTTCGAATACTTACTGCTACTGATAGTCCGGCCGGTGAGTTGGTCAACGAGTCGATGAGCTCGACACCATAATTTTGCTACAAATCAGACTTCGTATTACTGATTTAGCAGTTGAGTTGCTTGCTGGGCGGGTGACGGGTTGGTGCTCTCTACGAGAAGTTGGCCACAGGCAGCACGGATGTCACGACCACGGCTCTTGCGGACCGAAACAATTAGGTCAGACTCTGCGAGCGCGCTCGCAAATTCGTTTATTTGATGATCGCTAGGACGTCGGTAAGGAATCCCCACGGCTTCATTAAGTGGAATGATATTCACTTTCGCTCTGATACCACTCAGAAGCTTCGCAAGGCGCCGCGCGTCTGCGACGGAATCATTAACCTCACGCAGAAGCACGTATTCAAACGTGATGTGGTCGCGACGCTTGGTTGGGAAACGACGGCAGGCTGCAATTAATTCGGCCAGCCCGTACTTTCGGTTGACGGGGACCAAACGGTCACGCAGTTCTTCTGTCGTAGCGTGCAGTGACACCGCTAGGTTTGGCATGATTGATTCACTGGCCAAGCGTTCAAGCGCGGGTAATACACCAACTGTAGACAGTGTGATCCGCCGTGGACCAACTGCGAGTCCACAGTCGGTTCCCAAAATCCTGAGAGCTTTCATCGTTTCGTCATAATTGTGTAACGGTTCACCCATTCCCATGAGGACGATGTTGAATCGTCGGTCGACGAGTTTGAGATCGTGTGCCATGACCCGTACCTGGCCGACGATCTCACCAGCTGTCAAGTTTCGGAGTAAACCCATTTTCCCGGTCAGGCAGAATGTGCATTGCATGGCACAACCAACCTGAGTCGACACACAAAAAGTCATGGCTGGCGTGTCAGGAATGAAAACCGTTTCGACTTGTTGATCGTCGCCGAAATTCATCAAAAACTTAACGGTCCCATCGGAGGACGTACTTCGATGGGACACCGTGGGTGTAGGAATCGTGAATTGAGCGGCAAGTTGAGTCCGTAGATTTTGAGATAGGTCGGTCATCTGCGAAAAATCAGTAACACCACGCTTGTAGATCCATTGGTAGATCTGACGTGCGTGAAAAGAATGTGCGCTGAATTCTTGAAGTGCCACGGCGATTGCATCGGGTTCGAATTCAGTGAGGGCCTGTTGCGCGGACATAGAAGCCAATGACCTCGTTAGAAGCACGCATGGTACCATGGGCACCGTAATGCGCGACGCGGTGTTTATGTATTCTGTGCTATCATTTATATGCTTAACGGATCGCTTTTAGTCCTTAAAAAACAATAAGTTGCGAGGATATAACAGCACAAGCAGCACTTGGTTGGATAGCTGCTTTCTCGAAACATGATCGAGCGACAGGTCTTCGACAATGGGCTTTGCCTACTGACCGAGTCGATGCCGGCCGTTCGCTCCGTGAGCTTGGGGGCATGGTTAACCCGCGGTTCCCGCCACGAAGACCCGTCTCATTCTGGCATTGCGCACTTTGTTGAGCACATGCTCTTTAAGGGTACGACATCCCGCACCGCTGAAGGCATTGCCCAGGAGATCGACTCGATTGGTGGACACCTCGACGCTTTTACAGCCAAGGAATGTGCCAGTTATTACGTCAAAGTGCTAGACGAACATCTACCCCGTGCGGTTGATGTGCTGAGTGACCTTCTTTTGAATCCAGCGTTTGCTGGCGAAGATATTTGTCGCGAACAAAATGTTGTTGTGGAAGAGATCAAAATGGTTGAAGACACACCTGATGATCTCGTGTACGAAATCTTTACTGCTAGGTTTTGGCAGAACCACCAATTAGGGCAGCCGATATTAGGTACGGCTGAATCAGTTCGGGCTTTTGACGCCGATGCCCTTCGAACCTATTTTTCTGACGCATACACCGCTCAGAATTTTGTGATTGCGGCTGCTGGAAATATTGATCATGCGGCGATTGGTGAACTTGTCGGCGATGCATTTTCAGCGCTCCCCGTCAGTAGTCAGTCAATCCCGGTCAGTGCTCCAGAAGTCGACATACAGCTAGAGATTCGAGAAAAGGATTTGGAACAAGCACATCTATGTCTTGGTACAGCCGGATATGAGCACACACATCCAGACCGGCACGCGAGCTACATACTTAATGCCGTCCTCGGCGGTTCGATGAGTTCGCGGTTATTTCAAAAAATTCGAGAAAAACGAGGCTTGGCATATGCGGTCAGCAGTAGTCTGACTTCGTACCACGATGTCGGAAATCTCACTGTGTATGCAGGGTGCGATGGTGGTGCGGTGCGTCAGGTGATCGACTTGGTTGTTGATGAAATGCAAACGCTTAAGAGCCATCCGCTGCCGACTGTTGAACTCCAGCGAGCGAAAGACCACTTGAGAGGCAGTTTTGTGCTTGGTCTTGAGAGCACTACGAGCCGAATGTCGCAACTCGCGCGTTCGGAGATGTGCTTTGGGCGCCAGATAGATGTGACTGAAACTCTTCATGCAATCGAACTAGTTACTCAAGAAGATGTCCAGCGCGTAGCGTGTGATTTGTTTCAGGAGGGTGCGCTGGCGGGAGCGGTGGTTGGTCCGATAACGAAGGCGGACGTAGATGCTTCGCAGCTTAACCTTTCTTGAGCATGGTTTTGTTTGGATGGAATGACGGCTGAGTAGGATGGGGGTTGAACTAACGGTCCTTGGTAGCGGGAGCGCAGGGAATGCCACGCTTCTGTCTTACGCCGATACCAACGTGTTGATCGATGTCGGGCTGAGCTGCCGCGAAGTGTCTCGGCGGTTGGAAGGATTGAGCGTGGATCCGGACTCTATCAGCGCCATCATGATTACGCATGCGCATGGGGACCACACTCGTGGTGCCCGTGTGTTCGCCCGTCGCCATGATGTACCCGTCTATATGACTGGCGGCGTGCGGAACGAGTGGGGTGTGACAGATATACCGACCGTTTACTCGTTGATCCCTGACACGATTTTCGATCTGTCCGGACTACGGTTTATGCCCTTTGAGATTCCACACGATGCGTCAGAAACGGTTGGGTTCCGTATTCTCACACCCGAGGGAATTATCGGGTATGCCACGGATATCGGGGTAATGACGTCTGACCTTATTGAATCTTTCCGTGATTGTAATGTGCTCGTTGTTGAATCTAATTATGCCACAGAGTTGTTACGTGTCAGTCCGTATGCGCAGTCGACGCGGGAGCGAATCGCCGGAGACAGTGGGCATCTGTCAAACGAGGCGCTGGCTGCATTTATACAGGGTCACCTCGGGCCCAATGTTAGATGTGTAGTGCTGGCTCATCTAAGCCGAGTGAATAACGTGCCTGAACTTGCAGACGTGTCTTGTCGTGAAGCACTCGCGGCGTGTGGTCGCACGGATGTCGAGGTGGTTATTACGAGTCAGGATTTTCCGGCGAAGACAATTGATCTTAGTGTCTGGTTACCGACGATGCCCGCCGTAGGCGGTGCTATTCGTCAAACAGCGTTGCCGTTTCATTAGGGGTTGGGATGATTCCTCGTTATACACCGTTAGAGATGGGTCGACTGTGGAGCGACCAGCGTAAATACGACACGTGGTTGCGAGTTGAAAGCGCCGCGGCTGATGCGATGGCTGACCACGGCCTGATACCACTTGATGCTGCCCGTGATATTCGTGAAAAGGGCCAGGTCGATGCGGCGCGCGTTGATGAAATTGAACGCACAACCCAGCATGATGTAATTGCTTTCACAACAGCCGTTTCCGAGCATGTCGGTGCCTCTGCAAGGTGGTTGCATTTTGGGATGACGTCTTC
>CAUZRA010000029.1:0-9585 GCA_963582035.1 Vicinamibacteria bacterium
GATGCGGTCAGTGGAGAGGAACTCTGGCACGTCGCGGTTGGCGCGCGTGTCCACTCAGCTCCTCTGACATACTCTGTGAACGGCGAACAATTCGTGACGATTGCGGCGGGTAATGTCGTCTTCACGTTCGGGCTGGATGGCTAAGTTTCTGAATTTCGTGTGGTGAGTTTCGAATAGGGTCGTTAAATCGATGACTCTCATAACTGCAGCGGAATCGCGCTAATGACGTTCTTAAACCTTAGCGAGCTTGCGCCCAGGGAGCAGATGCCTGGGTTTCAGGGTCGCTTTGTACATACGGACCTCGTAACGGTTGCGCACTGGGAAGTGCGGGAAGGAGCACGGCTTCCCGAGCACTCTCATCCGCACGAACAGATTTCAAACCTAATCACAGGCACGTTCGATATGGTGATCGATGGAACCGAAACACGGTTAACGGCCGGTTCGGTTGCCATCATCCCATCGAATGCTGTCCATTCCGGGCACGCCGTGACTGCATGCCATTTTATCGATGTGTTTCAACCCGTCCGAGAGGATTACCGCTAACAAAACTCTGCTCGGTTTTTAACCCAGCAAACCCGTGACAACGGATACCCAAGCGATGTTCCAAGCAACGCAACAGCCCGCCAAATGGTTTCGAAACAGCGTCACAGCGATCACACTTTTCGTCCTGTGGGTAGCCACCCCGTCCACACAAACTGCACGTTCACCGCGTAACGCGAACTATTCCATCGACATTACACTCGACCATCAGACCCGGACATTGCGGGGGCGTGAACTGGTGACATGGAGAAATACGTCCTCTCAATCGACGTCTGAACTGCATTTTCATCTCTATTACAACGCATGGAGAAATACGCAGTCGACCTGGATGAAAGAACGCATTTTGGGGCGTGGACTTTCTCTGCACAACCGCCCTGAATCCGATTGGGGATGGACCGACATCTCGAGTATCTCACTAGTTGGAACAGACGACACCGCAGCGACCGATCTCACAAACAACGCAAACTTCATTGCCCCAGACGACGGTAATCCCGATGACCAGACCGTGCTGCGTGTCCAGTTGCCGTACTCCGTATCAACCGACGAAACTATTACTCTCGAAATCGAATGGACAGCGCGGGTACCCAGAACCTTCGCGCGAACGGGAACCATCGGCAATTATTACTTCATTGCGCAGTGGTACCCTAAGCTCGGGGTTTTCGCGGAGGATGGGTGGATTTGTCACCAGTTCCATACCGCGACTAATTTCTTCGCGGACTACGGTGTTTACGATGTCCGACTCACAGTGCCATCTGAATGGATACTCGGTGCAACAGGCCAAGAGCAACGTGTAACTGACAACCGGGATGGAACAGCCACACACCACTACTATGCCGAGGATGTGCACGACTTCGCCTGGACGACGAGTCCTGACTTTCTGGACCTCCAGGACCGCTTCGAACACCCTGAACTTCCCGATGTCAATATTCGCTTACTGCTGCAGCCTGAGCACCGCGATCAAGCAGAGCGCCACTTTGAAGCGACCCGTCAAGCATTTAAGTACTACGGTGAGTGGTTCGGTGCTTATCCTTATGACAACGTCACGGTGATCGACCCCGCGTGGCAGAGTAGCTCTGGTGGCATGGAGTATCCAACACTCTTCACCAGTGGTACGCGTTGGCTCGCCCCCACGACAACGAATGGCCCGGAGCAAGTTACTGTGCATGAAGCAGGCCATCAGTTCTTCTATGGTGTCATCGGAAACAACGAGGTGGAGCACGCGTGGCTCGACGAAGGGCTGAATACTTTTGCTACTGCTCGCGCAGTGGACCAGTATTTTCCCCATTATTGGGAACGGCGTTTTTTTGGATCTTTTGTTCCATGGACCTTCACCGACATCTCATGGTCTCGCGCCCTCGATGGCAGCCGACTAGCACGATACCGGACAACCGCCAGGATGGATATTCAGGCCACTCCAACCTTTCAGTACTGGCCGGGAAGCATGTTTTCAACGGCTTACTACAAAACGACACTCTGGCTTCATACGCTTGAGCGCTTCCTCGGCTGGGAGACGCTCCGGCAAGGGATGTCCGACTACTACACCCGTTGGACATTTGCCCATCCAGAACCGCAAGATTTTTTTGACAGCATAAATGCTGCGGCCGGCGAAAATCTTGCCTGGTTTTTTGACCAAGTTCATGGCGACTCCGCCGTCTTTGACTACGGTATCGCACAAGTCACCAATCAAGACGCCGCGGGAAAAGGTTTCTTTCGTGATGTATTCATAAATAATGAGTCACCTGTCATGTTTGAGACGATGGTCGTTGTCCGTCGGTACGGAGATGGAACCTTTCCGGTAGATGTGGTTGTCGAGTTTGCCGATGGACACCGCGAACTACGTCCATGGGATGGACGTGCGCAATGGACCACACTCAGGTTCGAACATCCTGCGCGCGCCATTAGTGCGGTCGTTGATCCAGAACGGGTTCTCATGCTCGACATCAACTACACAAATAACAGCTGGACCTCGTCCCCTCGAGCGACCACTGCTGCAACAAAGTGGACCCTCGCATGGATTGTCTGGCTGCAAGATTTATTGCTGACCTCCGCATTTATCGTTTGATGGTGGTTCTGTGACTCGACTCTGGCTTGATGGTCTTCAGCGTGTCGCACGTGCTCCCTTGCTATGCCTGGGCGTCTATACGCTTACCCTTGTAACGACCTTACCGATGGCATTTGTGCTTCACGACACCATCACGACTCACCTTGGTGAAAGCCTGGTCGCCGATGCGGTATCACAAGGATTCGACGCGGGATGGTGGCAAGAATTTCAATATGCGACAGACGGTGGAATCGTCGAAACATTCGGACCAGAGGTAATCGGCTTCGCCGCAACTTTATCGAATCTTAGCCGAGTGGCAGATGCTGACCTGCCCCAGGGTGCCATCGCTAGTGTCATTGTGTTTTACGTTGCCGTCTGGGCGTTTCTTCTTGGGGGTATTCTTGACCGGCTCGCTCGTCAACGCCAGGTTACAAGCGCGGGATTTTTTGCCGCGTGCGGAGTCTATTTTTGGAGATTTACTCGCTTAGCTCTTCTCGTCGTTGCGACATACTGGGTACTATTCACTATCGTTCATCCGTGGTTTTTTCAAGACGTTTACGGTGCGCTTACCCACAACAGTACTGTCGAACGAGACGCAGCCATCGTACACTTCTCACTCTATTTTCTTTTTGGCATCCTTGTTGCGGCGGTAACACTAATCTTTGACTACGCAAAAGTACGTACAGTTGTCGAGGACCGCCGAAGCATGCTCGGCGCCGTGTTTGCGTCTGCTCGTTTCGTGCGCCGACGTTTGGTTTCAACTGCGTATCTATATCTACTCAGTGCGTTGGTCTTCGTGATTGTCGTCTTCCTGTACAGCTTGGCAGCTCCCAGTGCGAATACATCAGGAGTTGCCGTGTGGCTTGGATTCGCTATCGGCCAGATCTACGTTACCGCAAGACTAGTTGCTAAATTGACACTCTATGCGTCACAAATATCTTTTTTTCAAAGTGAACTCGCACATTCGACGTACGTGGCTCGTCCACAACCACACTGGCCTATATCTCCAATGGTCGAGGCTATCGCGCCGACGACACCTGACAAGTCATAGCATTTCAGGCAGACCTGTCCTCGACGCCGGCATATGACACTCGGCACGAGACCGGCATCCCAGATCCGCATGAACTGTGATACAACAAAAGGAGCGTATTCTCCGGAGGAGATGCATGATGCATATGGCAGCCCGTTACACAGCCGCACTTATCACTCTGTCGCTCTGTTCTGCTCCTGCGATGACGAGTGGTGTTGTTAGCGCACAGTCAGACGCTAATCTCCAACAGGCTGTTTTAACTGAACTACGTGAAGACCGATCACTGCGAAAACTCACGGTTTCTGTAGAAGGCGATCAAGTCACGCTCGCCGGGGGGGTTCGCACCTTCTGGGAAAAGAACGAAGCCTTACGTCGGACATTTGACGTAGATGGCGTGGGCACCGTTGTAAGCGAAATCGACGTGCCAATCGCCGACGATCAGAACGATCTCGCCGAAGATGTTGTTGAGGCAATTCAAAAGTATGCCCACTACCGCATGTGGGACTACATTGAAGGGGGACTTGAGAACGGCGTGGTTGCACTCTATGGACAAGTAACTCCAGAACGAAACAAAGCACGTGAACTATTCGAACGCATTGCGAAGATCAGAGGGGTACAAGATATCCAGATGAATATTGAGTCTTTGCCTCCCAATCAACAGGACAACTCCCTTCGTAATACTATTGCTCGACGTTTATTTCAAAGCGAACATTTCGAACGATTTCGATCTGGAATCAATACCCCATTCCACATCATCGTGCGGAACAGTGTTGTCACACTGGTTGGGTATGTACAAGGTGGAATCGAACGGATCGAAATGGAACGCATCGTCGGCCAGACACAGGGCGTGTTACGAACGGACAACCAACTACAGACGTTACGCTAGCTAAGCGTGAAACTCTCTTTCGAAACAAGAGACCGAACGAACATATAAACCAACGCAGCAGCACAGAACGCGACACCAATCTTTCTGTGCAGATCCCTTTATTAAGAAACAGTTTTCGCCATGGCCACTTCAGCCTGACGTGTCACACCCCGGGTAACCGGCACATTCGGCGTCAATTCAATTAACTCATCTTCATGGTAGATCGTTAATGATTCTTCACTACGAACGATATAGGTAGCTGACGTAGTAGTCAGAGCCACTTCTAGCCGCCGACCACGAATTTCAAGGGGAAATTTGAGACTTCCGAGTTGCTCAGGAACCCGCGGATTAAAGTGGACCTCACCTCGGTTGTCTCGCATCCCAGCAAAACCATAAATGAGCGTCATCCAGAATCCGCCCATCGAAGCAATATGGCACCCATCTTTCACGTTACCAGCCACATCGGCCAAATCCATGAGCCCTGCATCAATTGAATATTGAACCGCCTTCTCATCCTCGCCAACTTCCGCCGCAATGATGCTCTCAATTGACGAAGACAACGAGGAGTCTCTCGTCGTCACCCGGTCGTAATATTCAAAATTTCTTCGTTTCTGATCGAGTTCAAACTCGTGCCCCAACAAAAACATCGCCAGAACAACATCGGCCTGTTTCACGACACGGTGACGGTAAATCACAAGCGGGTGGTAGTGCAGCAGAAGTGGGTATTTCTCCGGCGGTGTCCCGGCGAAATCCCACTCCTCTTTCTCCAGAAACGAATCATCTTGCAAATGAATTCCTTCGGTATCGTCAAATGGCAGATACATGAGATCCGCCGCACGCTGCCACTCGTCGATCTCTTTTACATCAAGGTTGGTGTCACGAACCAATGCCGTAAAACGTTCGGGGGCCTCGTCACTCAGCGTTTTTAATGTCTCGGCCGCGTACCATAAGTTTTCACGCGCCATTAAATTTGTGTACAAGTTGTTATTCACAACGGTGTTGTATTCGTCGGGTCCGGTCACTCCGTTAATCCGAAACCTGCCATCTCGTTTCGAAAAAAATCCTAAATCTGACCAAAGCCGCGCCGTTTCGACCAACATTTCTGCGCCAATCTCATTGAGAAACGTCGTCTCACCAGTCACATCCACGTACTTGCGCAAGGCGTACATGATGTCGGCATTGATGTGATATTGAGCCGTACCAGCAGCGTAATACGCAGAGGCTTCACTTCCATTAATCGTTCGCCACGGGAACAAAGCGCCACGCTGGTTTAATTCACGAGCCCGCTTCCGGGCCTGATCCATTTGACTGTATCGAAGTCGAAGAAGGTTCTGGGCGACTCGAGGCTGCGTGTACGTTAGGAACGGTAATAAATAAATTTCTGTATCCCAAAAATAGTGTCCTTCGTAACCGGGGCCCGTAAGGCCCTTCGCGGGAACACCAACCCCTTCGGCACGAGCCGTTGCCTGACATATATGGAACAAATTAAATCGAACCGTTTGTTGCCACTCTGCATGACCGTCGATAACAACGTCACTGCGAGACCAGAATTCGTCAAGGAATAATCGCTGACTTTCTAATAACTCCTCAGCTCCATGCAGGACGGCACGATCAAGCACCCGTTCAGAACGTCGACATAATTCTCGTGCCTGAGGTCGGCTGGACGAATGGTACGTAATGTACTTCACTAACCGAATACGTTTTGCAACACGACCATCAATTGAGTACGCCACCCGACCTGATGACGCCTCCACCTGAACATCAGACGTGAACGCACAGTCCGTCTGCATCGAATGATCAATGCCACACGAAAGCGTCATGTCACTGGCTTTTGTCTGAAACCCCAGTACTACGCGCTCCGGTCCAACACTGTTCTCTTTCGGTTCAAGCACCTCACACCCAAATTGCCGAATCCGAGGATCCTGAGCCGACGCACTCTCTGGATCTGCGGCTACACGACCGTCAACAATTTCTGACACGATAAGAACCGGCGCATCATTTGTTAATAAAGTGATGTCATACACCACAGCCGCGAGATGTCGATGTTCCAGTGACACCAAGCGTCTCGACTTAATCGACACACGTTGTCCTGATGAATGCGCCCAGACGAGATCGCGGTCAAGCGTTCCCGCACGCATATCAAGCGCACGCTCAAAATGTTCCAGTGTCGCTGTAGGTAAATAAAATGGTTCGTCATCAACGTACAGCTTGACCACTTTAGCGTCAGGCACATCGATAATCGTCTGCCCCTGCTTCGCAAAGCCATAGGCTTCTTCACCGTACACAATCGGCCACGTCTCATGGAATCCGTTGACGTAGGTCCCACTATGAACTGTCGGTTGACCTTCATCGCAGGTACCGCGCATCCCAAGATATCCATTGCTCGTCGCAAACAAAGACTCAGTTGCTGCAAGGTAGCTCAAATCAAATCGTTTCTCGACGAGGCGCCACTCCTCAAAAGGGTAGACATCCTCTGGAGCAGTTTTCCTCCGACTATTTCGCATGACTTAGACGACCTCACTCCGACGAAACGAGTCTATCGTTGTCAATCCCCAGCGTCTTTTCCAAATCGGTCACAACCACATCTGCCCCCGCTTGAGTGAGGTTTATCTGGCCCCCAGTTCGATCGACGCCGACCACTAATCTAAATCCACCCTGTTGAGCAGCACGCACACCAACAAGTGCGTCTTCGACCACAGCACTCGCCGCCGGTTCAACACCCAGCTCACGGGCAGCGTACACAAAAGTTTCCGGAGACGGCTTCCCGGCAAGACCAACTTCCTCAGCAACGATCCCGTCGACCCGTAACGAAAAACAATCCTTCAGTCCGGCAGCGGTCAAAATCGATTCACAGTGCCGACTAGAAGACACCACCGCTAATTTTGTGTTGCGTTTACGTAAATGTCTGACCAAAGCCACTGCGTCCGGATAGGTCTCAACACCTTCCGACTGTATGACTTGAGTAAACAGAAGACTTTTCTTATTCCCTAAACCACATATGGTTTCAGCTATCGGGGGATCAACAGGTACTCCATCAGGGAGCCAAACTCCTCTGGACGACAAAAACGAACGGACACCGTCATACCGCGGCTTACCATCAACATATTGTGTGTAATCCCGAGGTAATTCAAATAACCTCGGTGCGCTTTCACCAGATGCAAAAGAACCTGATAAATACTCATCGAACACACGCTTCCAGCACCGTGCGTGGATATTTGCTGTTGCTGTTAAGACACCATCAAGATCAAACAGTACCGCGTCAAATGCGTCCCAGTCGATCATGTCTACTCGTTCCATAACTTCCTTAAAAAAGACTAGCAGACTACGATTGCCAGACTGTGCACGAGCCTAATTCAGCCATCGCGACACGGAAACGACTGGACGGCTGTACGAGGCACAAACTTTGATGACACTCGGCGGCGGATAGGTAGTCTGATCACTCCCGGCTAGACTTAACCCTACTCTGATTGCGCTGGCAGTCCCTCCACTGAACAACTAACACCTGTCCCACCAAGTCCACAATAACCAGCCGGGTTCTTAGCCAAATATTGCTGGTGATATTCCTCTGCATAGTAAAAGGGCGGAGCCAAGCGAATTTCCGTGGTAATCGCACCATAGCCAGCCGTCATTAGTTGTTCTTGATAAACACTGCGAGAATGTTCGGCAATCCGTAATTGGCCAGCATTCTCAACAAAAATTGCCGAACGGTATTGTGTCCCGACATCATTCCCTTGGCGCATTCCCTGCGTGGGATCATGACTCTCCCAAAATAGACGCAACAGAACCTCAAAGGGCACAGATGTCGGCTCGTAGACTGCCATTACAACCTCGGTGTGGCCCGTCCGACCTGAACACACTTCCTGGTAGGTCGCGTTCTTGGTTAACCCTCCGGCATATCCAACTGCGGTCGTATAGATGCCCTCCTGTTGCCAAAACTTCCGCTCGGCTCCCCAGAAACATCCCATTCCAAAAACAGCCTGTGCCATTTGATTGGGAAACGGCGGCGCTATCGGTTGGCCATGCACGTAGTGAGTATTGGGTGGCGATACACGCTCATCGCGACCAGGTAATGCATCCGCTTTAGATGGTATTTTGAGCGTGACTGGGTCAGCAAAAAACATCGTGCCTTCCTCCAAGAATAGAAAACCAGGGCGCTAGTTAAAGCATAGTGCGGGTTCCTCGATCCGGCCAGTGCACCATTACGTTACACTGCACCACGCGCACGCCTATGACATTCTCCTCAGACGTGCTTGACCCGGCCGATCCCTACGACCAGCAGCTCCTGGAGCACGTGCGTCCACCCGATTGGGTGAACCCGCAACCAGAAGGTCCTTACAACCTCGTCGTAATTGGAGCAGGAACTGCCGGCTTAGTCACAGCAGCAATCGCTGCTGGCCTTGGAGCACGGGTTGCCCTCATCGAACGTAATTTGATGGGTGGTGATTGTCTCAATGTTGGATGCGTACCCTCAAAAGCACTTATCCGTGCCTCACGCGCACGGATTGACGCAGAAGAAGCATCTCGGTTTGGTGTAGCGCTTTCAACCGATACAACACAGGATTTTTCAGCTGTAATGAAACGAATGCGCCGCATCAGATCCGAACTCAGTCATGTTGATTCCGCCCAGCGCTTTAAGGAGCTCGGCGTCGACGTCTACATAGGGGAAGGACAGTTTACTGGACCTGATTCAGTGGCGGTCGGTGAAACGGTACTGCAATTTTCACGGGCTGCAATTTGCACCGGTGCGCGCGCTGCCGTTCCGACTATTAATGGACTCGAACAAGCTGGCTTTCTCACAAACGAGAGCGTGTTTTCACTCACCACACTCCCGAAACGTCTCGCCGTTGTTGGGGGTGGTCCCATTGGATGTGAACTCGCGCAGGCCTTTGCACGTTTCGGCAGTGCAGTCACCCTAATTGAACGCGAGTCACAGCTCTTGCCACGCGAAGACAAAGATGCCTCAACAGTGCTTCAACAACAAATGACCGATGATGGAGTCAAGTTTGTGTTCAATGCCAAGATTGAGACAGTTGTCGGTAATGAAAGTACAAAACACATTCACTACAAAACGGACGACAACATTGGCGAACTCGTTATAGACGATATCTT
>CAUZRA010000030.1:0-9533 GCA_963582035.1 Vicinamibacteria bacterium
TCTCGGAGCAACTGCCGCAAAGACGCACTCTCTTCATCAGCCTCAGCGATACCAAAAACAATCCCAAGCGTTGAAACAAATACCTCGCGTGCTGCAAATGCACCAAGAATTCCCACACCAATGCGCCAATCAAAACCAAGAGGCTCTGTAATGGGCTCTATAAACTGTCCAACACGTCCAAGGACACTATAGCGAAGCCGTTCTCCAGCTTCCTGCCCATTAAGCAATTTAAGTGCCTCAACCTGCCCTGAGGGGTCGGTAATCGTCGCCACGGTCTCTGCACGTGACACCTCGTACCGCGAAGCAATCTCAGGATTCTTCGGGTACGACAGTAGCGCCCAAAGGATGATCGTCATCGTCAGGATGATGGTTCCGGCGTCGACCAAAAATTTTCGCACGCGCCTCCATGTAACGAGGAGTAAGTTACGCCATATCGGCAACCGATACGGCGGCAACTCAAGCACGAGCGGCAGTCGTGGCCCGCTAAGAACCGTTCGCCGTAGCACCGCAGCGGCGCCGAGCGTGGCACCGACGGAAAGCGCATACATAGCGAACAGCACCACGGCTCCCACGCTAAACAGACCGAACAGTCGCGGCTCTCCGGCAAACACAACTGCAGTTACCAACGCATAGACCGGCAAACGCGCACTGCACGACACCATTGGCAACGTAAGCATCGTAATCAAACGGTCTCGCCGACTCTCAATAGTTCGCGTCGCCATAACCGCTGGAATCGCACAGGCAAAACCTGACAACATCGGGACAAAGGCTTTTCCATGCAAACCAATTTTCCCCATGAGCCGATCAATAATGAATGCAACGCGGGCCAGGTATCCAAGGTCTTCAAGAAAAGCAATAAAAACAAACAGAAGCGCAATTTGAGGCACGAAAACCACGACATTACCGACACCAGCAATTACGCCGTCCACCAATAAGTCTTGGATTGGCCCCACAGGCAAAACTGTCGTGACCATATCCTGCAGTGCTGACGTGGCATCTTCAATCATTCCGATAAAGGGATCAGACCAACTAAAAAGCGCTTCAAACAACACCCACATTACGACCGCGAATGCCAGTGTGCCGTAGATACGGTCGGTTAAAATATTATCAATGCGATCGGTCAAAGATCGGCCCACTTCGCGGACCGTCTGCCGTACCTCGCCAACCACGTGTTCGATCCAGTAATAACGTGCGGCGATCACACCCTGGTCCAGATTAATCCCAGCACCCCGAGCACGCTCCCGAGCAGCTTCTATCGCCTGACGAGCAGAAACCGGAAGCTCCTGCGTCCCTTCATCATCAGTGTCATAAGACAGAAGTGACCAGGCGGCCCACGAACGGCGAACCGCAGGCGTATTTATATAGTTGGTTTCGTCAAAAGATTGCTCGATCTCTGCAACCGCCTGTTCGGCTGCCTTTGAAAAACGAGGCTGCGTCACCACATCCTGAGGGGCTTGACGAACGGCAGATGCAATGGCTTCACGCAGTCCCTCAAAGCCTGTTCCTGCCGAAGCTACCATTGGCACAACTACCACACCCAACCAAGCAGCCAATTTATCGGTGTCTATCACGAAACCGCCAGCGTCAGCTTCGTCGATCATGTTCAGTGCAACAACAACAGGAACACCTGTTTCGATAACCTGCAAGGCTAAATAAAGACCACGCTCAAGGGCAGAAGCATCAACCACTACGACAACCGCTGCTGGCAAAATCTGCCGGCGACCGAGAACTTCATCAACGGCTACTTGCTCATCCGGTGAATAGCTACTCAGACTGTAGGTCCCTGGCAGGTCAACAACTTCAACCTCTGTCTGGTCAGGTAATTTGATTACACGCGATGAGCGCGAAACGGTAACGCCAGGATAATTACCGACCTGCGCACGAGACCCCGTTAAGGCATTAAAGATCGTTGTCTTCCCTGCATTGGCGTTACCTGCAACAATCACACGAAACGGTGTCAGACCATTTTCTTTGACTTTCGAGGCACGGTCTTCAAAACCAACCTCACGGTCTACATATGTCAGGACTGTCCCTTCGGAAAAAACCGGCCTGGGCTCGCCATCGGACACAAGACACACGCCGGAAGCTTCAGACCTACGCAATGACAACAAATATCCGCGCAACCTGATTTCGAGAGGATCTCCAAGTGGCGCACGTCGGACCATCTCAATCGGGGTACCAGGCACTAATCCCATTTCCATGAGACGGCAACCGGTCCGACGATCGCAATCAATATGACGAACTACAGCGCGTTCGCCTATTGCAAGCTGTTCGAGGGTTCGCAGACGCTGATGCATATCTAAAACTTCAAGCTAGTGTAACGCCTATCGCATATGAACTTCGGATCGGCACACACGATGTGACTTAGTGGTTCTTATCAGACAAAATGTAATCAAAAAGTAGCACATACACTCAATGCACCCAGCCTACCGATCACATCTTGCGATGGTTCTATTCACCTGCTGGTGCGTGTCTGGCTCAACAGCGGCAGCTGCCGAACCACACGCGCTCGCCGAGCTTGATGGCAGTCGCCAACGTGCTCGTGTTCACTATCGGCAGAGTAAGAATTTATGTGACGACGCCCGCGACCGCCGCTGCGAACAAGCAGCCGACTATTATCTAGATTACCCCTTCGCCGGACCGTGATGTGATTTATGGCGTGAGGTCAATGCTGAATTTTGTTATACCTATTTGAGAATGAATTACGCTCTTGGTGTATTTGGCTATACCGACTTCATGTGCTGTGCAAAGGCATGACCGCAGACTGAAGAAGTAATACTTCTACAAGGAGAGAAACATTTACGAACTCACGATTAAGCGGTCGTTTGTAGCGAAGCACGGACTTCGCCACTACCGAGGTGGCACAGAACCGATCCATGAACATGAATGGCATGTCTGGATCACGATCGCTGGAAATAATCTTGATCAGTCTGGATGCCTACTCGATTTTGGCGATCTCAATACATGGTTTGAACAATCCGTTGCTGACTGGAAAGGCAAAGTTTTAAACGAGGTGCCTCCGTTCGACAATGACATGAGTAGTCCAAGCGCAGAAAATGTCGCGAAGGTCATCTACGACATGCTCGTCGGTGTCGTACCGAAAACTGCTGTTCTTCGACAAGTCGAAGTCGAGGAAGAACCGGGCTGTCGAGCAACATATCGAGGAATGAGCTAAGAATGTCGGTTGTGTTAACGCAACGGATCGAATGGGACATGGGACACCGGCTTGGGGACGGGTACCAATCGAAGTGTCGACATGCCCACGGGCACCGGTATGTCGCCGAACTGTCATTCGTCGCCTCGACACTTGATGCATTTGGGATGGTGCTCGACTTCGGAGAGATCAAGCGTCTGGCCAAGGGCTGGATTGATGAACATATTGACCATGCATTCTTAGTGTATGAAAAGGACTTGCCACTCCTAGATTTCCTGCATTCCGAAAACAATCGGCACTTTGTCGTTAGTTTCAACACGACTGTCGAAAACATTACGAGTTGGCTTGGTCCTCAACTGCAGACAGTGATCAATGCCGATGCGATGGCAAAGTCTCGGGGCGTGCGACTAACACGGGTCCGTGTTTACGAAACACCAAACGGTTGGGCCGAGTGGATAGCACCGTGAGCCGTAGTACCCCAACAGTATTTATCTCAGTACATCCATTTGGCGACATAGATAACCGACCTCTCAATCTTCTGAGAGATGCGGGTATGCGTGTCGCAGTGAATCCGCTTGCTCGTCGACTCACGGAAAATGAACTCACCGAATTCCTTCGCGACGCAGATGTTTTAGTAGCAGGAACGGAGCCAATCACGGACCAGGTAATGTCGAATGCACCACAGCTCGGTTTAATTGCCCGTGTTGGTATTGGACTTGATAACGTTGATCTGGATGCTGCCAGAAATCGAGGTATCACTGTGACTTTCACGCCGGATGCACCAGCACCCGCCGTCTCCGAACTGACCTGTGGCCTGATGCTCTCACTCCTGAGAGGCATCGCAAAAGCAGACAGTGCTGTACGTCTTGGCCAGTGGCAACGCATTCTCGGTAGACGACTTGGCGACCTCACGGTCGGCGTGATCGGCGTCGGAAGAGTCGGACGCCGGGTGATCGAACATCTCCACGGCTTTGGCTGTCATATTTTGGCGAACGACCTCGTATCTGACCCGATCCTAGCCACACGATTCGATATCACGTGGACCAGCAAAGAACAGATATACAAAGACGCCGACGTCATCACATTACATGTTCCGCTGACGCAGGCAACTCGGCACTTAATTGGTCCAGTCGAGCTCGCCATCATGAAAGCTGACGCATTGCTGATCAACACATCTCGTGGACCGGTGGTTGATGAATCGTGTCTTGTCGCTGCTCTGCGTGAAAAGCAGCTCGGTGGGGCCGCTCTCGATGTATTTGAACACGAACCATACTCGGGCGAATTAACAACACTCGACAACTGCCTACTTACCTGCCACATGGGGTCCATGTCTCGTGACTGTCGGGCGCAGATGGAAACCGAATCTGTCGAAGAAGTCTTGCGATATGCGCGTGGTGAATCGCCAAACCAACCTGTTCCGATGGATTACCTATAGGGTTCGTATGATTCACTTATGATGGTCAGACCGGTCGTCTCAACATCAAACACCGCCCAAAACACTGGCGAAGAACCACCTGTCAGTCGCACATTCCTCTGGAGTTGGTGCGTTAGTCTCATACCGATTTTGATCGGACTTCATGCCGTGGGCTTTTGGGGCCGAGGCATCGTCGACCGAGAAGCCCGCGCATTCATTCTCAACTATCTCGCTGACCGTCCACTCGGGGCGATTTTATTCGACCCATCCCTAAACGACTGGGGTGCGTACCAAGCCAGGGAACTTAGTTACCTAGTCGATTACTTCGACGCCCAAATACTCGCTGGGTTGTACTCGCAAGGAATGCTCCTGTTTATTCCGGCTAGTGGGGCGTTAGGACTCGCACTTTTCATGGCGGTCTACAGTGCTGGCGCGATAAGACTACTACGCTTAGATCGCGTCAGCACAGCACTGCTATTGAGTTGGTTCCTTAGCTCGATGGTGGTTCAAGCTTCGAGCGCCATCTTCTATCGCTCGGCAAAGATACTCGTGTCATTACTTCTCCTAACATTTCTATTTCAAACAATTTCTCTTGTTCAGATCGACCGAACGCGCCGGCCAGCAGTGTGGATGTTCGCCCTGCTTTTCTTTGTCGGTCTCGGTATGGTTCTGTCGGATCGCCAGGGACTGTTCTTTCTTCTGCTCTTCCTATCCTTGTACGTTTTGTGGGTTGTAGCGTCACCTCGATCATTCAGACCGCATCCCCAAACCTCTTTGTCTATCTCCGGAACATGTGTTGCGGCAGTGCTCGTTGGCACCGTCTATAACCAGGTGATCGCCCCATCGCTCATTCGCAACCTTAATGGCTACGACCCAGATTTTAGTTACCAAAATCTAAACCTCGAAAATCTCTGGAGCATAATTCCCTGGCAACAAGCAGGACAGATGTTTCTCCATCAAGCGGAATTGTGGTGCGGTAATGTACCGCTCTGGGCATTGACCGCCCTCTTACCCGCAGCCTGCTGGTGGTACAGAAAGAACACGATGGATAAGCGGGGCGTGGTCCGTGATGCCCTGGTAACGCTTGCAACCGTCGGCGGGCTCCTCCTCATGATTGCTTTAATGATTATCCGCCACCCAGCGGTTTACACCATCCCGGACCATTCCTACTGGTATTACTTTCTACCTACCCACGTCGTGTTTTTGCTCGGTTTCTCTCTATTGTGTTCACGATTGGCGATACACCAATCTAAGTGGCGTATCGGTGTCTGGCTGGCGACCGGGATCCTCGTAGGCCTAAACATCAGCCACTACTCGACATACCGAAATGTCATGCTCGAGTCGAGCTGGTTTTCAGAGCAAGCAGCCTACACAGAACGGACCTTCGACAAATACGACCGACTCCAGTCTCAGGATGATCAAAGCGTGCGACGCTGGGTAACCGCGGAGCAATTTGGCGGAGTATTACGGCTCCCTGTCCCCGCCGAAGATTACTTTCCAGATAGCCTCGATGTGGCTTTAGCCACGAAGGCTGGTGTTGGGGCACTGGCACACGCGGGCGGGATGCAATGGCCTCTCCTCAGGACCTTCTTCGACAGAAACACCTCACCACTAAATGACCTGTCTCAAAGCTCCGCAGCGCTGGCTGCATGGCGAGACAACGGTATCCGGAAAGTCATCGTCGAACTTGACCGTTATGCCGATGCGACCCGTGGCCAGGCGGTAGTGGAGGCAATTAGATCTTCATCAGAACAAATCATCGGCGAAACTCAACGAGGCTCCGTTATTCAGTTTGTATTAGCTGATTCAGTGCCTCTCCACCAGGAAACTCAACCACTCAAACTGATTTCCGATGGAGACTTTCAACTGAGTGCATCGCACAACGAACACAGCCTGCCTCGCCTACTTGACGGAGACGTCAATACAGAATGGTCAACCGCTCAGCGGCAGGACGGCAACGAGTGGCTCACCCTTGTGTTTGATAACGCTATTGACGTGGCACGGATACGATTGGATATGCATCGCCGTAGTTTTGGCGACTATCCTCGCACTCTAAGAATTGAGTCGTCATCTAATCAGGGAGACAGCGTGCTGTACGAGGGCAGTGGACTGGTTCCACTCGTCCGCGGCGTACTACACGACAACTTCTTACGAAGCGCCATCGAACTTGATTTCACGACAAACTACACTAAAAAACTGCAGATTCAGCAAACCGGCCAGGCAGTTGATACCCCATGGTCGGTTTATGAAGTACGCGTGTGGAAACGATAGCGAGGAAATAGTGGCCTGCGAACGAGCTAAACTTGGTAGCGGTACGGGGATTCGAACCCCGGTCCCGTGGCTGAGAACCACGTATCCTAACCCCTAGACGATACCGCCGTGAGACTTGTGAAACTCCATATTATCAATCGTTGTTTTTTGTGGTCAACGCCGAGCGCTATCATAGTCCTGTGATTCGGACGGGTATTCTACTCAGTATGGTTGCGTTCGTTGGTGCCGCCGTAACAGCTTGGGTTATAGCTGGCCGGGCCGAAGGTCCTCAGATCAACATCGTTCGCCCAACGACTTTTATCGGACAAACCGCATCGTTTGAAGCGACGGTACAGACGCCCGATGCTGAACTGAGAGCGCTTGATGCACATGTAGAACAGAACGGAAACACCTATCCACTGTTTTCTTTAGATGCTGGCATTAGCGCATCCGTTCAGCAGGAATCGAATTCTCGCCTACGAATTAGTCGCACATTCGACCGCAACAGTCATCCTGCCCTCGTCGCTGGTCCGGCTCGTGTGGTCGTTCGAGCAACACGTCCTGTTCTCTACGGTTACCGAGAAGCAACCTCTGAAGCCACCCTCGATGTGACCGTCCGTCTTGCCCCACCTCGACTGTCCGCACTCTCGACGCTGCACTACATCAACCATGGCGGTTCTGAGTTCATCATCTATCGGGTTTCACCCGCAGATGTCGACTCTGGTGTCCGCGTCGGTGACCGTGAATATCCAGGCTACCCCGCATCAGGTGCCGGCCTTACTGGCGCGGACGATCTTCGGGTCGCGTTCTTTTCTTTGGCGTACGACCAGGATCTGGCGACACCCATCGAACTTTATGCGCGAGATCCAGCCGGTAATGTTGCCAGCGCTCGTTTCGATTTTCGCGTATTCGAACAACAATTTCGTCGAGCTCGTATTCCATTAAGCGACCGCTTCCTTCAGCGCGTTGTACCGGATATTGTGTCAAATGTTGCTGACCTTGCGGACGAGCGGGTCGACGGCTCCACCTCCCCACTCGAGCTACTCGACCTCTACTTGTTCATTAATGGAGAACTGCGTCAGCGCAATCGGCAAACTGTCGCTGAATTAGCACCAACTACCGCGAGCACCTGGCTCTGGGATGGACCCTTTCGTCAACTATCGAACTCACAAGTCGAGTCAGGATTTGCTGATCATCGAACATACGTGTACGCGAACGACGAGGTCGACCAGCAAGTACATTTAGGATTTGATTTGGCGTCGACGGCTAATGCACCCATCCGCGCTGCGAACTCTGGCACCGTCGTTTTCGCTGACTACCTTGGTATCTATGGCAATTGCGTCGTTCTTGATCACGGCATGGGGCTCCAATCGCTGTACGCCCATCTATCCTCAATCGATGTCACTCAAGGCACGAAGGTCGACCGTGACCAACAACTCGGACTGAGTGGCCAAACCGGTCTAGCTGGAGGCGATCATCTACACTTTACAATGCTGTTGCAGGGACGACCGGTAACGCCGATGGAATGGTGGGACGAACATTGGATCGAAGACCGGGTCCAGCGGAAACTACAAGACGCCGGACAGTCTTGATATAATTGAATAGTCAGCCAGTTAATTAAGCGAAACGCCATATTTCTTGACTTCTGGTGTTTCGCTGTCACATTTTTCCGTGTAGGAGAGTTTAATGCAGTATCGAAGAGTCTGGACGTTCGTCTCAATCATCGCAGTTGCGGCTACGCTTGCTTGCAACTCGCGAGCAGATGTTCCACCTGTCTCCGTTGTTCCAGGATCCGGCGCCTCAGGCGGTGGAGGTGGAGGAACGACTGGTACAAGTAGCGTCAGCGGTATGGTCACGATCGAAGGCCCGGCCCCCATGGCTGAAACTATTCGTATGAATTCCGATCCGGTTTGCGTGAACGCAGCAACTATGACGGATACTGAGTACTACATTGTTGGTGGTGATAGTGGTCTCGGTAACGTCTTCGTGTACGTCAAGGAAGGTATTTCAGGAAACTATCCAACGCCCAGTGAAACATTGATTCTCGACCAGGCGGGTTGTCGCTACGACCCACACGTCTTCGGCGTACAAGTGGGGCAAACGGTCCAGATCCTCAACTCCGACGATACACTGCATAACATTCATGCGACACCCGCAGTGAATGCTGAATTCAACACGGGACAGCCGATTCAAGGAATGACCCTGGACAGAACTTTTGATCAACCGGAAGTGATGCTACCGTTCAAGTGTGACGTTCATGGTTGGATGAACGCCTACGTCGGCGTCTTGTCACACCCATTCTTCGACACGACCGAAGCCGCCGGAACATTTGACATCAGTAACCTTCCAGCAGGCGATTATGTTGTCGAGGCCTGGCATGAAATGCTCGGAACTCAAACGCAAACCATAACAGTCGCCGATGGCGAAACGGCTGAGGTATCGTTTGCCTTTAGTGTCGGTTAAGAATTTCACATTAAACAACGCGGGAATCTAAATGACCGGGCAGGCTGCCTTGGTGCGGCGTGCCGATCATCCGCTTCGAACTGCTAGCCGGTCGCTTTTCGATGCCCTGGTTACATCACTACACAAGACTTCTCGCCGCGGCGTCACTCCTACTGATTACAGTGGGTGGACTCGTTACGAGTACCGGCTCTGGATTGTCCGTTCCGGATTGGCCCAATACATACGGCTACTTCATGTTCTCTTTCCCTCTAT
>CAUZRA010000031.1:0-9494 GCA_963582035.1 Vicinamibacteria bacterium
GCGCACGTTGCTCTGTTCTCTGTGTGCGTCCGCGTGGTCGTTTTCTCGTTCGTGTTGCCCCCAATGTTCTGAGCAGCAAGCCGAACAGCTGGAATACCACGAGACAGAGGCGTGGCCGCACGTACGTGTTGAAGAGTGCCGGTCCTGTCAGACCTACATAAAGGCAGTGGACTTAAGAAACAACGGACTGGCGGTTCCTCTTGTGGACGAGCTTGCTTCTGTTGAATTGGACTTGTGGGCGTGTGAGCAGGGGCTGGTGAAATTACAGCGGAATGTCCTTGGGTTCTGACCAGTGTGTACGTGGCTACGACACGATTATGTGTGGTGAAAGGACTGTTGCTAGTAACCCGAACTGGTTGATTCAAAATCAACCTGATGCGAAAAGACGTGAGATCGGGGAACGTTACGTTCGCCGGAATGCAGCCGTTGGCCTTGTGGCACCAATGTAGTGTCGGCAAGACTGCGTGCTGCCAGTTGAACACATCATGAACGAAGCATTTATTTACGATGGACTCCGTAGCCCGTTTGGACGACACGCGGGAGCCTTGTCTCCTGTGCGTGCTGATGACTTGCTCGCCGAGGTCATTCGTGCTGTTGTTACTCGTAGCCCATTTTCCGTTGAGTTGTTTGAAGATGTGGTCGTGGGGTGCACCAATCAGGCTGGAGAGGATTGTCGGAATATTGCGAGACGGAGCGGGTTGCTCGCTGGGTTACCGGTTGAGGTGGCAGGAATCACTGTGAATCGATTGTGTGCGAGTGGTCTTGCTGCTGTCGTTGATGCGTCTCGGGCGATTCAGTGTGGGCAGGGCGACCTATTTATCGCGGGTGGTGTTGAGAATATGAGTCGCTCGCCATTCGTGATGGCCAAAGCAGAACAGGCCTACGGCAGAGATGTTGCCGTGTTTGACACAGCACTCGGTTCACGGTTTCCAAATCCACAGGTGTCATCGGTCTATGGTGAACATGCGATGTATGAGACGGCGGAACACGTCGGACAAGATCTTGGCATAACCCGTCAGTCGAGTGACGAGTTTGCGGCAATGTCACAGTCGAAATATATTGCGGCAAAGACGGCTGGGTTTTTTGCAGACGAGCTGACCCCCGTCACTGTTCCCGGACGGAAGCGGACGGCGTCGTCGACTTGCGTAGACAGTGATGAACATCCGAGGCCAAATACGGACGTGGCCAAATTATCAGGACTGCGTCCACTTGTTGAAGGTGGCATTGTTACTGCCGGGAACGCTTCTGGGATTAACGACGGTGCAGCGGCCCTCGTTGTTGGTTCACATGCCGTTGGCGATCGTGTGGGCGCACCGCCCTTAGCTCGGGTCGTCTCTGCGGCGGTCGCGGGTGTTGAACCGCGTGTGATGGGACTTGGACCAGTACCAGCTTCTCAGAAGGTGCTTGATCGGGCGAATCTCACGATGGCCGATATGGATGTCATTGAGATTA
Organism: Vicinamibacteria bacterium; assembly: GCA_963582035.1. Taxonomy (GTDB): domain Bacteria; phylum Acidobacteriota; class Vicinamibacteria; order Vicinamibacterales; family UBA8438; genus DTWD01. Next base: position 1,453 of record CAUZRA010000031.1, read on the forward strand.
ATGAGGCATTTGCGACGCAGGTGCTCGGTTGTTTAAAGCTTCTTGATATTGCTGATGGTGATAGTCGTATAAATCCGAATGGTGGTGCCATCGCGATTGGGCATCCGTTAGGAGCATCTGGAGCACGCCTCGCCTTAACGGCGGCTCGTCAGCTGCAGCGGACGCACGCCCGTTACGCATTGGTAAGTCTTTGTATTGGCGTTGGTCAAGGGCTTGCGGTTATTTTGGAGCGTTGCGACTAGCGATTGTGTAATGGCCAGTAAGTCAGTTCGACTCCTTGCGCTGCTGGTAATTTACGTCACTGTTGTTTACATACTGCCTACTCCAGACGGGGTCGACGCTCAGGGCTGGCGCGTCACCGGGATTTTCTTCGCCACGATTGCTGGGTTGATGTTACAGCCACTGCCGGGATCACAAGTGGTGATTATTGGCATCACGATGTTGGTGCTTGTCGGTGGCATTCCCATGCCGCGGGCGCTGAGCGGATATTCAGCTGCGTCCGTGTGGATGGTACTGGCGGTGATGCTGATGTCTCGTGCCCTGCGAGATTGCGGTCTTGCCCGTCGTATTGCGCTTTGGTTTATCCGCGTTATCGGGAAGACTTCATTGGGCTTGGGATATGCCCTTCATTTGACAGATGTGACGTTAGCTACCGGCGTACCATCAATTACGGCACGGTCCGCAAGCATTGTGTTTCCAATTGCCAGAAGTATCAGCAGTCTGTACGACTCTGAACCAGGAGAGTCGGCGTCAAGACTCGGTGCGTTCTTGATGACCTGCATGTATCAGACGAGTGTTGTGGCTTCCGCAATGTTTTTTTATAGCAGTGCGGCAAACATATTACTCGGCGATATCGCCTATGAGGTAACTGGGATTGAGGTGACGTGGACCAGTTGGTTCGTTGCCGGATTGGCGCCTGGAATCGTGTCCAGTCTCGCGGTGCCTTATCTGGTGTCGCGCCTATTGCCACCCGAGATCCAGTCGACGCCGGCGGCATCCGAGTTTGCGAAAACAGAACTGAGCAAAATCGGTCCAATCAAGCGCCGAGAAGCCGTCGTGCTGAGCGTATTCATATTCCTCATCGCGTTTTGGGTTACCTCGTCGTACATCGAGTGGCTGTCGGCAGGGTTGGTGGCATTTATTGGGTTAGTCGTTCTGTTTATTACTGGGGCATTGACGTGGGATGCCGCGTTGGACGAGCGGTCGGCGTGGGATGTCTACGTCTGGTACGGTGGATTACTGACGATGGGTGGGCTGCTAAACGAGACTGGTTCGACAACGGTATTTGCGTCGTGGATTGGGAGTTGGTTTGTGGGTGTGCCGTGGTTTGTTGTTCTGATGGGCACACTTGCGGTCTATTTTTATAGCCATTACTTCTTCGCCAGTACGACTGTTCATGCCTTGGCGATGTATGCACCGTTTATTGTGATGCTCGTCGGTGCTGGTGTGCCGGCAGCGGTAGCTGTATACAGTCTGTTGTTCATTAATAATCTGCAAGCTGGTTTAACACACTATGGCACGACCACATCCCCGGTCATTTTCATTGAAGGCTATGTCAGTTTTCGGGACTGGTGGAGTATCGGATTTATGGCATCCGTTCTGAACTTACTGATTTGGATTGTTGTCGGGATGTCCTGGTGGAAGATATTGGGCTTATGGTGAACACAAGGCTTTGGTTTTGGGATAAAACGACTGCTGTCCGGAAAGTATTGCCCGTGGCTACACGGGTGAGTGCGCTGCTCACAGTGGGACTAGTAATGGCGGTTAGTTTCTCCGCGTGCGTGTCAAGTGACGGACCCAGTGATACGCGTTCTGGAACCGAGGGATCGAGAGAGTTTGATTTAGTCATTGCGAACGGGCGGGTGATTGATCCAGAAACTGGGCTGGATGCTGTACGCCACATTGGGATTGAGAATGGGGCCATCGTTGCGCTATCTGAAACCGGTCTGGATATTTCAGACGACGGTCTATTGGTTGATGCTGGTCAGTTGGTCGTTGCCCCGGGCTTTATTGATTTACATGCTCATGGGCAAGACTTCGAAAGTAACCGCTACCAGGCCATGGATGGTGTGACTACCGCACTTGAGCTGGAAGTTGGCGTCTTTCCTGTTGACCGGTGGTATGACGCGCGGGCAGGAGAGGGATTGATCAACTACGGGGCGTCAGTGAGTCATCAAGGTGCACGGGTGCGGGCGATGCGAAGCACATTCGCAAGTCCTAACTCCGATGGAACGTTTTCACTTGGGGAAAGTGGTGATGACACGCTCTATCGTGCTGCCTCTGACGGAGAAATGTCTCGGCTTAAAGACTTTATGGAACAAGGGCTTCGTGCCGGAGGAATTGGCTTTGGCTTTGGGTTGAGCTATACGCCAGGGGTTAGTCATCGGGAGTTGTTACAACTATTTCAAGTCGCCGCAGCATTTGAGGTGCCTTCATTTGTACATCTTCGATCTACGAGGGATTTTGCCCATGGTGGTCCGCTTGCACCGTTTCAGGAGGTCATTGCAAACGCGGTATCCACTGGTGCGGCGCTTCATATTGTTCATATGAACAGCACTTCCGGTACGCGGGCCGAAGAAGCCCTCGCGTTAATACGTGGTGCCAGAGAACACGGTGTTGATGTGACCACCGAGGCCTATCCGTACACGGCGAGTGCGTCACTGATTGAATCACCGCTGTTTGATAATTGGGAAAACCGTGTGACGAGCGCTTATCGTACGCTCCAGTGGGTTAATACTGGTGAGCGCCTTACACCCGAGACCTTCACTGCGTATCGGCAAGAAGGTGGTTGGGTCATCATGCATGGTCGGTCCGAAGCAACAAATGAATGGATCGTGAGCCAATCTGATGTGATTGCGGCAAGCGATGGAATTCCATTTAGCGCAGGACGTGCACATCCGCGAGGAGCAGGTACGTTTTCTCGGGTACTCGGCCACTACGTGCGTGACCGTGGTGCGCTGTCCTTGATCGATGCAATTCGAAAGATGACAGTATTGCCGGCGCAGCGACTTGAGACGGTTGTGCCAGAAATGAAGCGAAAGGGCCGTATCCAAGTTGGCAGCGATGCCGACTTGACGATTTTTGATCCGGCCACGATTATTGATCGAGCTACATACGAAGACCCGGACCGATACTCAGCAGGGATTAGTCACGTAATTGTGGCAGGTACATTTGTCGTTCGAGACGGAACTCTGCAAGAAGAAGCTCGCCCCGGCCGGCCGGGGCGCGGGCGGCACCTTGTTCCGTGAGTACCCTCACTTCTTAGTGTGCAAGTGGGCTCGGTCTGATCTGAAACTTCACCAGGTTACTTTTCGTACCTTTACCGCCCTCGATGTGCCAGACTGCATTTGTTCCATAGTCAGCCCAGACACCGCGTCCTTTCCACCCTGTATCCGGATCGTCGATACGACCGTCCATCCCCCTGGAGTAGAAGCCAAGAGGGTACGGCACGCGCATGATGACAAATTCCTCGCTGTCGGGTAGAAAGGCCAAGAGTGAATCGGAGGTGGAACCGGTTGCAATTGGGATGTTTTCACCAAGACCTAATGTATCGAACTGGTCAACCCAGTTGTAATAATGAAAATCAGCGCTGCCATTGTGGCGGACACCCTTCATTTGCGGTCCGGGTGTGGCGTACAGCGTCCATCCTTCTGGACAATGTTGACCGGTAGCCGTGGGGCCGTTGAGGACTTGACATTGGTTTCTATCAAATTTGGCGAAATGCCCGCTACCAGACAGTGCGGTCCAGACGATGCCGTTCCGATCGATATCGATCCCCCGTGGTGAGTATCCCTGAACAGAGCTGTTAGGGTTATCAAAGGGTGGTTGGTAGTACTCGGTAATACATGTTTCCGGGGGATTGTTCCCAAGTGAGAGTCTGGCGATTTGCCCTGGTACTCCGCCGGAGGCAGCCCAGACGACTCGGTCTTCTATTGGATCAGGAACAATGCCATACCAGCCGCGACCCATTTGCCGGTCCTTGGTTGGGTCCGGCGTTTCCCGGTAGCTCGTCCATTGTCCGATACGGCCATCGCCAGTCGTGTCGACGATGGTTGGACACCAGCCCTGCGAGGCTTGTTCGTCTCCCGTTTCTTCGTAATGCTTCGTATTAATCCAGCCGACTACGTCACTCACTGAACTAAAGTAGAGAGTATCAGCGTCATCAAATCCAAACTGTAAATGATGAGTGTTAAAGCACGTGTCGATGAGTTCAACTGATTCAGTTTGTGGGTCAAAGAACGCGGCGTGACGCGCAGCTCGTTCCAAGGGATAGTACTGAGCGAAGGCGTTAGGGGATCCTTCTTGGCACCATGCTGGGTTACCTGGGCCACGAATTTGGTGGGTCATCCAGACTCGTCCTTGCGCATCCATCATCGGGTTATGTGGATTGCCTGGATTGTTCCAAATTAGCTCGTCACCATAGTACAACGACGGATTTGGCATGTCTTGTGCCATATACGATTCAAATTCGTCCTCGCCCGGGATGTCACGGACCGGTAATTCGACCGCATGTGATTCGTGGGTCTGTGGGTCGACCCAAACGAGCCTGTCATTGGCAAATTCAACCCCATAGACGGGACCGTCAGCATTGACACGAGGGTCGCGTTTGTCACTCGAGATTTCATCGTGAATATAGGCCGTATCGCCGCCCCACTCCCACATCGTGAGAACGACATCACGTTCTCGTCCTTCTGGACGTGGTGGTTGCTCAGGTACTTCACCTGACACAATGCGGTCTGTCCAGTCTGCGTAGCTTGCGATACCTCGGTCTCGCCCGAGGCGACTAATGTAGGCGCCCATCGTTTGTCCACGTTGCCCGGTCATGATGCGATGCGCCCACGCAGCCTGGGTGGAGTCAAAGGCTTCGGGGTTAGCTACTTCCCGTGTTGCTTGATTTCCGAGCTGATGGCAGAGCTGACAACCTTGTTTGAGTGTATCCACCCAGTGGGCCTGCGTTTGCATGCCGACCGCGATGCCGTTACCCGATGGCCCTGTTCCGGGGAACTCAGTCTGAGAGGGTACTTCCATTAAGGAGTACCAGTAGTTGGCAGGATAGATTTTGGCTGCGTCTTGTGCTGTCGCCGCCGCCGCTACTGTTAGATTTAGCGTTACACCAGGTCGGCCATTTACTTTGCCGGAATCACTAAGACCGTACCCACGGACCCAGATATCGTATTGCGCGTCCGGTAGGTCGGGAAGCACATAATGACCGTCATCGTTAGTAACAACGATTTTTCGGTAGACGGCATTGAATTCCTGCGTTTCAGCGATCACCCACACGCCGGGTTCTGGTCCCGAGGCACTTCGGACGGTTCCACCGATGTCATCGATATCAATTTCGATGGCACCTTGCCCGTTGGGATACGTATGGTTCAATCCGAGCGCTATGGTGATCGCAAGGACGAAACACATCATGAAGCGACGTTGGGGGGGCCTCATTACGCTTTCTCCTCTGCCTGGCAGGATGCTGCCAAGTCAATCGTATCGAGTTTCGGGCGACGCTGTCCAAATTTTGTATGTTGCTCAAATGCATGTGCGAGTTGAATTACCCCAAGGTCATCGTGTTGTCGGCCAATGATTTGAATGCCGATGGGTAGTCCGTCATCGGTAAAACCACATGGTACTGAAATAGCGGGTACTCCGAGCACGGAGATGAAAGCACAGGAACTCATCCAGTCGATATATGTTTCCATCGCAATGTTATTGATATTCGTAATGTAGGGTATCGAGATATCAAAGGGGGGGACTTGCGCCACCGGTAATATCAAGAATTCATAGTGTTCCATGAAGCACCGGAAACGTTCGAGGAGTGCCGTGCGTTTGATTTCCATCTTCCCAAGGTGTGGTCCGGTAAGCCGTTGTCCCTCTTCAATGTTCCATACAACGGTGTCTTTAAGGCTGTGTCGGTGCTCCTTCAGAAGCGACCCGTAGCAGAGCTCAAAGTACCAGGCTCGCCAGCACCTAAAGATTTCCCTGGCATCGGCCATGTCAGGCTCGGCTTCTTCTGTGGTGCACCCGAGTAGTTCGAACGTAGACCGTTGTGCGTTGACGGTCGTTGTCACTCGTGGGTCAAAGGGGAGTTCTGCGAAGTTGTAGGCCCAGGCGATGGTCGTCCCGTTAAAGTCGCGCGTTAGAGGAGGCTTGAATCGGTTTCCTGGTTCAGGTAATGAAATGGGTGACCGCGACGACGGACCGGCGATAGCGCTCAGCATGAGAGCGACGTCTGAGACTGTCCGAGCCATCGGGCCTTGCACGCCCATTGAAAACCATGAGGCTTGACTGGGCCAGATCGGGACACGTCCAGGTGACGGGCGGAATCCAACAACGTTACAGAAACTAGCTGGATTGCGAAGCGATCCACCGAGGTCGCTTCCATCAGCAAGGGGCACCATCCCGGAGGCTAACGCGACGGCGGCTCCTCCGCTGCTACCCCCACAGGTCTTCGATGTATCGTACGGATTCAGGGTCGATCCAAATACTTCGTTAAAGGTTTGTGAACCAGCACCAAATTCTGGGGTGTTAGTTTTTCCAATTGTGATTGCTCCAGCCGCACGGAGTCGTTCGACAATTAGTGCATCATCATCTGGCACGAAGTCTTGAAAGACTTTTGATCCGAAGGTCGTGCGAATACCTTTGGTGTGGGTTAAGTCCTTATGGGCGACTGGTAAGCCATGCAAAGGACCGACAGTGTCACCTCTAAGAATGGCAGTATCTGCCTCCTGTGCCTGTTCGCGCGCGTCATCTGTGACGAGCGTAACGATGGCATTTAAGGTGTGATTTACCTGGCTGATTCGTTCGAGATGGGCATCCATGACCTCCAGGGTGGAGACCTGCTGAGTGCGGATGAGTTCGACAAGTTCGACTGCCGTGCAGTAGTGAAGGTCAGACATCGCAAATTTCTCGTTTAGACGGACACTGTAAACTAATATGTTTGCCTATACATAGAAAGCTTAAGTTGCGTAGTCTGGGTACTGTTTTCCCTTCAGGGTTTTGGGCCGTTTTCGTTCTTCTTGTTGCGCTATCAGCTGACGTGTCGGCTCAGCCGAACGTTACGACTGCTTCGGTCGTAGTGTCTTCGTTTGTCGATCGTGATGGCCGTACGGACGACATATGGATCGGCCGAGGTCTCGAAGCTGTGGTTACTGCGGACCTCACCGCTAAAGTTATCGAGACGCCTGCGTTAGGTCGCTGGCGTGTCACTGGCATTTATGAACGTCAGGACGAGCAGCTTCGTGTTGTAGCGGGTTTAATGCGGGCTGACACCGGTACGATCGTTGCCTCCATTGAGGTCGCAGGGAATATCGATGACCTGTTCGCATTGCAGGACGAACTCCTAGTCAGGTTAACAACAGCATTATTATCCGACGACGAACAAGCCACGGCACTCTCTGAGCGAGAGGATCGTTTGAATGGTCGCGTGAGACTTGGAGATGATAGTTCTCAAATTGATGGGCCTCCGCCCCCAGTCGCCCCGGATATTGTTGCGCGTGATGAACAGGGGCGTGTCACCATGCGACCGACCCGTCTTGATGTTCCCCTAGTCCTCGATGGCCAACTTAATGAAGATATGTACCGAAGGGTCGCTCCGGTCAGTAATTTTGTTCAACAAGAACCAAACGAAGGCGAACTCGCCACGGAACAAACTGAAGTCTGGGTGTGGTTTGACGATGACAACGTGTATGTTGCCGCACGATGCTGGCATTCCGAACCAGACAGGATTGTTGCCAATGAGATGAAGCGCGATAGTTACAACATGTTCGGTAACGAAATATTTGGTGTGGTAATCGACACCTTTTACGACCGCCGCAATGCGTACCTTTTTATGACGAACGCTTTGGGAGGCTTATTTGATGCGACTATAACGAATGAGCGTACGCCAAACCTTGACTGGAACACGGTATGGGACGTTCAGACTGACCGGTTTGATGGGGGCTGGACATTGGAGATGGCCATCCCGTTTCAGTCGCTTCGTTTTCCTGCCGGGACAACTCAACAATGGGGAATCAATTTTCATCGGCGCGTTGTCTCCAAGAATGAGTCAA
>CAUZRA010000032.1:0-9455 GCA_963582035.1 Vicinamibacteria bacterium
ATTCAAATTCAAACGACGTCATGATGCAGCTAGAAAATTAATTTCATTCCCACTTGCACTCGTCGTGCTTGGCTCGCAGCAAGGATTTGACCGAACGTGGGAGAACCCACGAACGCATCAGGAAGCCCAAAGTTTACGGTGTTTAGCACGTTAAAGGCTTCGATCCTAAACTGAAAATCGAGATCGCCGCTAATGGAAATATTTTTGAGTAGTGCGAGGTTGACATTGCGGAACCCCGGACCGTCGAGAATATTCCGACCAGCATTACCAAAGTTTCCGAATGGTGGGGTCGTGAAGGCGTCGGTGTTAAACCACATGGTTTCGGTTGGATTACTGAGCGCAGGATTTCCTGTCAGGTTTGGGCGGTCGTTAAAGCCGTAGCCAAGGGCCGCCCGTCCCGTATTGCTGTTATCCGTTGTCGGAAGTAAGGCGACGGTAAATGGCCGACCGCTTTGCAGTTCAACGGTTCCTGAAAGCTGCCAGTCTTGTACTAGTGCGCTTGCCCAACCTCCTGATGAATTTCCCGTTGGAAGGAGGTAGGAAAATCCCATAGAGAATCGATGTCTAACATCAAATGACGAGCGACCAAGTTCGAGATGCGGATTATTGTGGTCTTGCGGAAAGTTGGCGTCACCGGTGCTCGTGAAGAAGCCGGACGCATCATCTTCAGATGTCCCGAGTGTATAGCCGGATTGTACGGTTAAGCCAGAACGGAGTCGTTGGCGAAACTGTAATTGAAGTGAGTGATAGCGTGAACGAGCAGCTGATTCGATTGCAATAATGTCAGCAAACATTGGGTTCGGCCGGAGGTTGAGAGGTGCCGCACTTGGCAACGGCTGGTTAATGTCTCTCCCTCGGAGAAGGTTGTGACCGCGAGAACCGACATAGGCTATTTCTATAACCTGGCCTTGACCGAGTTGATGCTGAATGCTGGTGTGCCACTTTTGGAGGTAGGACGTCTGAAGGTCCTGTTGAAATGTTGTTGCAGTCGGAGCAATGGGAATTGGGAAACTACTTGGAAATGGGTCGGTCAGTGTCAGTGGTGGAAGGCCTGGATACTGGAACGCCATGCCGAAATTAAACATTGGCGGGTTGAAGTACAGTCCTTCGCCCGGAGATAGCGCCGATTGGTCGTAAAAAATTCCGTAACTTCCGCGTACGACGGTATCCGGAGTCAGCGACCAGGTCAGTCCAAGTCGTGGTGCCAGATTGTTCTTATCTGTGTTGTAGCCGCCACGAGGAACGCCGTTTGCACCCACAGCGACCAGTTGTCCGGTAAGTGGGTCATAGACACTTGCTTTGTCATTGGCATCAAACGGTGGGAGATTGAGTTCGTATCGGAGTCCAGCAGATAACGTAACATTCGGACGGATCTCAATAGCGTCCTGGATAAAAAAGTTGTGGCTTCGAGCACGCAATTGTTGAGGGTTGTCGAGGGTTGCTCCTCCTGACACGGTCGGTAAGCCTAGTAACAGGTCCGACATTGGGTTACCGGTCATCATTCCTGTGAAATTTAGAAACCCCCTCGACTGCACGTCCCGAAAAGCATCCTGCCTTGTGAAGCGGAGGTCGGCGCCCATGGTAAACAGGTGGGAACCGCGTGACCATGTGACTGTATCGAGGACTTGAATAGTGGAAAGCGTGCTGTTCTGTGGATTATTTGATTCGTCTCCTAGGGAAGAGAACCCTGGAAGGTTGATTTGGCTCAGACCCCATGTTCGAGAATTCTGGGACAAATTAGGGAGACCGACCTGTTGATTAAGATTGACGCCTTGGTTTTCTTGGAGAACCTGACTGGAGATGCGGTTGTAAACGATACGAACGTCATTTACTAGGGCATTCGACAGCACATGGGTTTCACTGATTACGAGATTGTCCGCTTTCCGTGGAACACGTGCACCATACCCAGGAATGAGTGGAGTGCCTGGAGTTCCCGAGAAGGGATCAAATAGTTGGCGGTCACCACGGCTATACCGTGCCGTGAGACTTGAGGCGTTACTGAAGTGATGGTCAATCTTTACATCAAAGTGATCAACCTTGTCTTCAAGAATCGGTGACGATACGTAGTTCGCAAACGGGGCACTTCGATTCGGGGTCGGGTAGAGCGCGGCGATGGCTTGTCCTACAGGATGTTGAAAGTACGATGGGACTTGATTGCCCGGGAACGGTTGGCCGGTAAGCGGATTGATCGGCGCTGGAAATAAGCTGCTAGAAAAATCACCCTGTCGTTCCGAGAGCGTTGGTACGTTTGTCACCCTTGTGATGCCTTCTCGTAGGCGCGTTCCTTCGTAATCAGCAAAGAAAAATGTGCGGTTCTCAACGATCGGCCCACCGATCGAGAAGCCTGCCTGTGTGCGATCGTAAGTCGGGTCGGGTTCATTCTTTGGCGCAAAAAAATTGGTTCCATTTAGTGCCTGCGAACGAAAAAATCCGTAAGCGGTGCCGTGAAGATTGTTACTACCAGACTTGGTGATGATGTTCACCTGCGCACCGGCATGGCGCCCAAACGAAGCATCGTAACCATTTGTCTGTACCTTGAATTCGGCAATGGCGTCGACAGGCGGTCGCGCGCCTGGCGTATTTAGTTTTTGGTCGACATTGTAAGCCCCATCAAGCATAAAGCTGTTCGCATCGTCTCGAGCACCGTTCGACGTAAAACTGAAGTCTCCTCGAATGGAGGCCGCAGATCCTTCAGCAGCCCGTCCTGTGCCTGGCGCTAGAAGAGCGAGCTCAAGAAAATTTCGACCATCAAGTGGAAGGTTTTGGATTAACTGATCGTCGATCACGGTGCCGAGCGCCACAGCGGAACGTTCAAGGAGGTAGCTGGAGTTCTCCGCCGTGACGGTGACCTGCTCACTCACAGGGCCGAGTTCAAGAGGAATTGTGATGGACCGGCGTTCATCTACGGCTAACGAGAATGCATGCATCGCTGTGCGATAATCGTCGACTTCTAATTCGAGACGGTACTGTCCTGGTTGTAGTTGCGCCACACTGATGGTTCCGTTGGCATTACCGATACCGGAACGTGTGACCGTAGTAGTTTCTTGCGTGAGTCGATAGCTTACTTCTGGGATTGATGCCCCGCTGGGGTCGGTTACCGTGACACGAAGCATGCCAAGATGCGTTTGGCTAACAGCTGTAGCCGCGAAGAAGCTGGTGAGGCCAATGGAAATCATGATGTTTAGGATGATTGGAAGCATTTTCGAATGGTGCATAATTTCCGTTGTGGTTTGTTTGGAGCAGGGTTTTTTCTTGTTTCTGTTGTCTAGTGACGATAGTGCATTGTGTTTATTCACAAGGAGTTTTTTCGTAAAAAGTTAGCCAAATAGTCCGATTTTTTCTTAAGGCAACGTGATTTATCCTTGATGTAATTAGACTTTTCATTTTCGGTGCGAAGAGCGGCAACTATACTAAACATCTAATTCTTCGGCTTCTTCAGCGCGTTCCATGATGAAACGGAACCGTGCCGATGCGTCTTTCCCCATTAAGTCGTTGATAACACGGTCAGTGACGATCTGGTCGCTAACCTCTACACGTAACAGCCGTCGGGTCGCGGGGTTAAGAGTAGTTTGCCAGAGTACCTTTGGCATCATTTCTCCTAAACCTTTAAATCGTGTAATTTCTGGTTTTGTTCGTGGGTGTTTGACGCCAGCAGTCGAGACGATGTCATTTCGGTGGGCGTCGTCGAGTGCCCAGTGAGTTTCTTTTCCGATATCGATTCGATAAAGCGGTGGTTGAGCAAGAAATACTTTGCCATGCGCGATCAGCTTGGGAAGGAATCGATAAAAGAAGGTCAGTAATAACGTCGCGATGTGATTACCGTCAGAGTCTGCGTCCGCTAGGATGATGATACGGCCGTAACGCAGTTTTGTGAGGTCGAATTGTTTGCCCAGACCACAGCCAAGTGCTGTAATAACATCGGATAGTTCTTTATTCGCTAAGGCTTTCGATGCGGGCGCACTCTCTACATTGAGTACTTTTCCACGTAGTGGCAGGATGGCTTGGCGGCCGCGATCGCGGCCCTGCTTAGCAGAGCCTCCAGCCGAATCACCTTCGACGATGAAGAGTTCGCTATCGTTTGGGTTCTTGCCAGTACAGTCACTTAGTTTTCCGGGAAGGTTAAGTCGAGTGGATGTTGCACTTTTTCGTGAGACTGCCTGCTGGGCAACACGGCTTGCCTCCCGTGCCCTGGCAGCAAGAATAATACGCGCTACGATTCCTTCGGCGACACTAATGTTGTGATTTAGCCACTGCTCAAGCGCCGGTCGAACAGTTGAATCAAGAACTGATGCAATTTCAGGGTTATTGAGGCGATCCTTCATTTGACCCTGAAACTGAGGGTTTTGCACAAACATACTCAATACCCCGGTCAATCCCTCTCGAATGTCATCAGCCGTAATGGTGACCCCTTTCGGGGTTAAGTTATGTGTATCGACAAAATTACGTATAGCCTTGCCGATTCCGGAACGCGCCCCGTTCTCGTGTGTGCCCCCGGCTCCGGTGGGTATCCCATTGACGTAACTGCGAAGATGTTCGTCGGTCGCCTCCGTCCACTGTAGGACAAGCTCAATGCGTGAAGCCGTCGTCGCGTGTTCTTTTGACAAAACAAATGGTGAATCATGAATGGAGGCCGTACCACGGTCGTCGATGATCTGTGTCAGGTAGTCTGCCAACCCATCTTCGTGTTGAAAGCTTTCTTTCGCTTGTGCAGACTCGTCTTCAAAGGTGATTCGAAGTCCGCTGTGTAGGTAGCTGGCAATTTCGAGTCGGTTTCGGATGAGGTCTCGGTCAAAAACAGTCTTGGGGAAAATTTTTGGATCTGGTCGGAAGAATATGGCTGTGCCTGTTCCCCGAGCCGTTTTGATTTTTCGCAGTTTGGAGATCGGTTTTCCTTGTCGAAACGTTTGTTGCCATGCACCGCCATCGCGCTTCGAGGTGGCGACGAGTTCTTTTGCCAGTGCATTGACTACGCTGGCCCCTACTCCATGCAGACCTCCGGCGGTCCGATAGTTGTTTTCTTCAAATTTCCCACCCGCATGCAGAGTTGTGAAGATGACTTCGAGTGCACTCTTTCCGCTTTTAGGATGCTTGTCGACTGGGATGCCGCGCCCATCGTCGGTGACGGTAATGGATCCATGGTCGGCATGGAGCGTTACCTGGATGTTAGATGCGTACCCGTTTATCGCTTCGTCGATGGCGTTGTCGATCAGTTCCCAAACGAGATGATGAAGACCATGAGTCCCGACGCTCCCGATATACATACCCGGGCGTTTTCTGACCGGTTCAAGGCCTTCGAGAACCGTGATGTCTTTCGCTGTATATTTACCCGCCATCACCCGTTCAATTCCGATGGTTCCAGTTAGGTTCCGGAACGTTGTGACATTTAGAGTCGCTCGTGTAGGGAGGCAGTGCAGTGTAGCATGGCTATCGGAGGCTATAATGCCCGCCGAATCATGACTGTATGTGGAGATGGAGACTTCAGGGGAGGCCAGGAACGTGACGAGTGACGACGATCGGGCGAGAGCCGTGCAGTACCTTCAGGCGCTCCAGCAGGTTCTTAAGGAGGCGCCGAACGCGTCAGAAATCACTTCATTGGGTGAGGAGTGTGAGTCACTCATTACGGCGGTGAAGGCATTTCATATGGAGGCAATCCGTTTCCGCATGTACAACATCAGGCGTCAATTAGCGAGCAGTGAACAGGTGGCTCCGGCCGAAGGGATGGAATTATTCGGCAACGCGCAAGATGCTCTCGAGGCGGCCGGCTTTAAGACCAAGTAGCGTCGTGTCTAGATACGCGGTTAATTTTCATCAAGCGATAGAATTTTGACGGGTCGAGGTACCACTCGCGTGAACTGTCCGCGTTGAAGGAGTTCACGTCCTTTCCCTCCGCGACCGACGATTTCGTACTTAGCGCTACTAATCGTTTGTGTAGCACCACGGTTCGTTTCGACGGTGAGAAGGTCGCGGGCATTGCTTGATGCGGCAAAGCCGATTACTCGGTCTGTTCCTTTCTTGATCTTGATCAGTGTTACCCCTTTGCCCGGACCAGAAAGAAAATTAATTTCACGGGTTTTGCATAGAAGCGCTCGTGCCTCACGCGTTGCCACGATGACCGTTTCTGTGCCGGAAACGGCTTGGACGCCAACGACCTCCGCTTCTTGAGATGGTCTTGCATAGCGACGTCCCGAACGCGTGCTTGGTTCGACAAAAGGTTCAAAGCTAAAACGAAGGCTGTACCCGTCGGTTGTGACCGCGACGGCATGCGTTGTCGGTTCAGGTCGACGGGTCGTAGCGCTTATGTTGTTGTTGACACGAGGGTCAAGACTGATTGCAGCGACAACGTGTTCGCCATCCTTGAGTTTAAATAGACGTTGGATCGGTTCGCCGTACCCCGTTGTTGCCGGGACGTCCACAAGGCGACAGCTATACGCGATACCGAAATTTGTAAAAAATACGGCCGTCGAACGCGTGCTACCAACTACTGCTGTCAGTAAGTCATCGCCTTCACGTAAGCGGGTAGTCGATGGGTCACGCACTTCTTTTTGTCGTTTGATCCAGCCGTCTCGTGAGACAAGTACAACAGCGTCCTCGTCGATAATGAAATCATCCGCGGTGAATTCGACCTCCTCAATCACCTTGCCGATGAGCGTCCGTCTCGGATTGGTTTTTGGGTTGCCGTACGTGCGTCGTACTTCAACGAGTTCATCGCGAACCAGGCTCCAGCGACGATCTTCGTTGCGCAGGAGTTCACCAATCTGTCGCGCACGTTTTTTCTTGTCCGTGAGTTCGTTTCGGATGAGCAGTATCTCAAGACGTGCCAGTCGGTAGATTTTCAGTTCAAGAATTGCATCAGTTTGTTCAGCGTCGAGTTCAAAGCGCTTCATGATTGTTTCGGCTGCGTCCGCTTTGCCATCAGATCGTCTAATTAATTTAATAATCGCATCGAGCGCGTCAAACACTTTCGCGAAACCATCGAGAATGTGGATCCTTTTTTTGAGAGTGGTTAATTCGTGCTCAAGTCGCTGGGTAACGACTTGCAGTCGGAAGTTAAGAAAATGCCAGAGCACCTGATGCAGATCGAGGCGCTCAGGACGTCCGACATCTGGTTGCTCAGTTGGGACTAAGCATGTCAAGTTGACTGGAAAGGTCGACTGCAATGGGGTGTGCTTGAACAGGTACGCCATTACCATTCGCTCGTCGGTATCCACCTTGAGTTCGAGCGCGATCCGCACATCGTCAGTCGAGACATCTTTAACATCAAGAAGCGGTGGTAATTTTCCCGCAAGGATAATTCCGGCAATCCTTTCGACGAGTTGTGACTTGTTGATTCCGTAGGGAACACTAGTGATGTGGACCGTTTTCCATGACTTCGTAAGGGTTCCTTTTTCCCACGTGGCTCGGATGCGCACCGTCCCTGAGCCTGTTTTGTAAATTTGTTTCAATTCATCATCGGTGTTGACTAATTGTCCACCAGTCGGAAAATCTGGCCCTTTGACGTAGTGGGCAAGCCTGACACTACTGAGTTCAGGATTGTCGAGTAGCTTGATAAGGGCGGTAGAGACTTCTCCAAGGTTGTGGGGCGGAATATTCGTAGCCATGCCGACGGCGATTCCTGTGGCGCCGTTAACTAGTAAATTAGGAATGCGTGCGGGTAGGACGACCGGTTCAAATTTTGATCCGTCATACGTTGGTCGGAAAGGGACGGTATTTTGTCCTATTTCCTGGAGTAATTCTGAGCTTACGGGCGCTAGCCGGCATTCCGTGTACCGCATTGCGGCTGCGCTGTCGCCATCGAGAGATCCAAAGTTCCCCGATCCATCGATAAGGGGTGTACGAAGTGTGAACGGTTGGGCCATCCGTACGAGGGTGTCGTAGATCGCCGTATCTCCGTGCGGATGGTAGCTTCCCATTACGTCACCAACGACCTTGGCACACTTGCGGTGTTTCGTGCCGGCGAGTAACCGTAGCTGCCACATGGTGTACAGAATTCGACGCTGGACCGGCTTGAGTCCATCGCGTACGTCGGGCAGTGCGCGCGACGTAATTACTGATAACGCGTAGTTGAGGTAGCGTTCCTGCGCCGCTTGATGTAACTGCACGACGTCATCATTGCCACCGGGCGGAGCGACGACATCAATTATGTCTCCAATGCCATCGCCGACATCGATTGTGTCAAGCAGAGGCGTTGACCGTGTTTTTCGGGTGCGGTTGCCTACCCCTGTCTTTTTTTCTGTTGTCCGCTTGGTGGTTCGCTTTGCCATCTAGTTACTTCTCCTCATGTGACCGTTTATGCAGAAGGCAGCGCCTAGGAAGGTGCTGCGACAATGGCGGAATAGGCCCAATTTACCATGGGGTGTTCGGCGTGAGTCCGATTACTGTAAGTACTTCTGCGAGTACCATAGAGGTAGCCCCCCAAACCCGTTCATTGCAGACTTCAAAGAACGGAACTGCGTAGGTTTGATTGTGCCGCCACCGGACACCCAGGTGTAGGTTCTTCGGGTCGGCTAGTTCCGCCACTGGAACGTGGAGTATTCGTTCGACTTCAGTTTTGGCAAGTTGTAGGTCAGGGGGCGACTCACAGATACCAACTACTGGATGAAGTGCGAAGTTGCTTGCCGGGACGTAAAGAGTTGTCAGGGTACCGACGATGCGAACGGTCTCCGGTGAGATGCGAACTTCTTCGAAAGCCTCGCGCAGCGCAGCGTCAGTGACTGTTTCTGAGTTTTCCAGCACACCACCTGGGAATGATACTTGGCCGGCGTGCGTCGGCAATTGACTGGCTCGGACGGTGAGGAGGATATGTGGGGTTTCCTGTAGTGGATACAGGACAGCCAGTACAGCTGCAGACCGGGCGGTTCCTGGGATTTCACCGGGTTGCCATCCATAACGTGGTCGTGGGGCTAATAGCTGATGAGCCATGTGTCCTGGCAGGAACTCTGGACTCGACTCCTGTAGTTTTTTCTCGATCTGATACAGTGTCACCAACTCTGCTGCCACGGTAGGACATCTTACTGCGGCCCACTTGTTAACCTTCCGCTTTTATCATGCGCGAACAGGGCCGACCACAGAAAACGTTTGATCGGAACCTCGTTGAAGGGCCGCTTCCACGAGCGGTGTGGACACTCGCATGGCCAACGATGCTGCAGAACGTTCTTGGTGGCATCCAGGGCATTGTTGATCAGGCGATGGTTGGCAACTACGTGGGTCACATTGGAAATGCGGCGATAGGTGTGAGTCTGCAGCTGTTTATTCTCGTAATTGTTTTTGTCGCGTCGGTATTTAGCGGGATGGGTGTGCTTGTCGCTCGGTTTGCAGGTGCTGGCGAGGTCGAGATGGTTAATCGTACGGTTTATCAGGCGTTTCTGGCAGCTGTCTTTATGGCCGTAGGGATACTGGCCCCCGCTGGGTATTTTCTCGCACCGACCTTACTGGAGCTCATTAACGCGTCGCCAGAA
>CAUZRA010000033.1:0-9390 GCA_963582035.1 Vicinamibacteria bacterium
CTGGTTGTTTTTGACACGATGTTACGAAGCATTACTCCTGCGAGAAAAGCTAGTACAAAACCTTCACTTGTCCGAATGGGGTCAGTGTCTAGTGCACGGTTAATTACGACGCCGAGTGGTGCCAATACGGCAACGGCAAGAAGTCCGTATTCTGATTTCCAGAAAGACACTAAACCAAGACCGACAGTAAATACCGTCAAGACCACACCTGCGTTTGGTGACCAGAGAATGGATTGTGCGAGTGTGCCGATGACAATGAGTAGCAACACGCGACCAACAAGCGCGATGCTCTTCCAGAGTGTCCGAACTGCTGCCGGTGCCATCATCTGACTGGCAGCCACTTGGCCCTAGAGCCTTTCTCCGATGACCGCGTAGTCGAGATGAGTAAACATCAGGTCATTTAACTTATCAATGTTGTTGTTGAGTGTCGTTACAGCGTTATGAAGTTGCGTCATAGACTCGGCATCCAGCGCCACGTGTTGCAACTTCGAGTCTTCTGGAAAGGCGGCGCTATACCGAACAGTGGTTTGTTGGAAACCATTGGCAGTAAGTAAATATTTCAAGGTGTCTGGATGCAGTGGTCGCACGTGCGTGATATCGCGGATGTACGCGTCAAAGAAAGCAAACCAACAGGCTGGGTTGATCGTTTCCAGAATAATTTTCGATCCAGGTCTTAGTTTTTGCGACGCTACGGCAAGTAGTCTTACCAGGTAATGTGGTTCTAAGTGTTCCACTACCTGTGCGGCGAAGAGTCCTCCGAGAGACCGATCATCTTGTTGCTGCAGAAAAGTTAGTGCGTCACCAACATCAGCGGTAAGACCACGGGCATGACATTCTTCAACCATTTCCGCGTTGATATCCAGGCCTCTTGCACGAACTCCTGATTCTCGGAGTAGGTCGAGAAACTCCCCTCGTCCGCAACCAAGATCTAGTACGTCTGTAGCTCCTTCAAAATATGGCAGATACTCGGTGAGTCGAGACCGGATTTCTTCCGTCGCACCACGAAAGAGATTTTCGAAGCCGACGTAGGTGAACTCATCAAGTGCATCGTCAAGGGTCGCCTGACTGATACTCGGGCTGGCTTGGTCTTTTGTTTTAGAGTTCTTTGCTAGATGTTCAATTTCGCGGCGAATCGTTTGAATTCCATGCTGAAGATGGCCAATGGAAATACGAAGTTCATCGACATGTTGCACGAAGCGCTGCTCTCGGATGAGAGTCGTTTCCCAGCGCTTTCGAATCTCATCTGAGACTCCGTCGATAGCACCGACCATGCCCCGCGTTCGTTGCTCTAATGTGTCTGTAAGCGAGGCCACATCTTCATTAATCCGTCGACCGATGGTGCTTGATTCATAGAGTTTAGTATCGATGAATGGTGTCAATTGCTGCACAAATTGAATAAGTTGAGATTGGAATGCAACGACTTCATCGATATGACTATTGACAAGTGTAATGATGCTTGAGGTAGCCTTTTGCGTTTCTTCTGCATGTGGAACATTACGATTAATGTGGTCAACTAAGACCGCGTTGAAATGCTCCTGGTTTTGAAGGATCGGACCGATGAAGGTCCACGCGATGCTAGCTATTCGTGCGCGCCAGCCACCACCAAGAGAAGGGCCGTCGTCAGGAATAATTTGCCAGTTTTCATTAAGGGAGGAGATCTTCGAGTCGTCAAAAGCTGGTGGTGCATGAGGGAGTTCAGGCGGTCGAGCGAGTGATCGGTCTAACTGAGTGAGTGCCTCGTTGTACTTTTGGTCTGCTTCTTCCCGTTCACGTTTTAGTCGGGCAAGCTCGTCTTCCGATACCGTACGTTTGAACATGCAGAAGGGCTCAGCTTCCGACTATGCCGTCGATTGGACTACTAGCCGTTGCGTACATTTTGCGTGGGATTCGCCCGGCTAGATAAGCCAGGCGTCCCGCCTTTACGCTAAGTTTCATGGCTTCTGCCATTTCAACCGGATTGTCGGCTCCCGCAATACCGGTATTCATTAAGACACCGTCTACCCCAAGTTCCATCGCAATTGCTGCATCTGATGCGGTGCCCACTCCGGCGTCGACGATCACTGGAACGTTGGAGGCTGCCTTGATAATTTGAATATTATTAGGGTTTTGAATGCCAAGTCCGGAACCGATTGGGGCCCCGAGTGGCATCACAGCGGCCGCGCCTTCATCCTCCAGTTTTCTACAGGTGATTGGATCATCGTTTGTATATGGAAGAACGATAAATCCTTCCTTGACGAGGATACGGGTTGCTTCTAACAATGCTTCGTTGTCTGGAAAGAGGGTTTTTTCGTCTCCGATCACTTCAAGTTTCACCCAGTTGGAGAGCCCGGCTTCTCGGCCAAGACGTGCGGCTCGAACAGCATCGTCAGCAGAATAGCATCCAGCGGTATTTGGTAAGAGAAAGTACCGGCTCGTATCAATGTAATCCAGTAACGATCTTGTGGAACGGTCTGAAAGGTTTACGCGCCTGACGGCAACGGTGACCATTTCCGCGCCTGACGCTTCCAGTGCCTGCACCATCAGGTCATTTGTGAGGTACTTTCCGGAACCAACGATGAGACGAGAACTGAATGATTTATCAGCGATTGTTAGGAGACTCTCTGGCATCGTCCTGTTATCCCCCACCAATAAAGTTCACAACTTCTATTGCATCGTCTCTATGCACAATGGTTGAGTCGTAGTTTGATTTTTTAATAACGTTCATGTTGTGTTCGACCGCGACTCGCCTCCGATCGATGTCAAGATGGAAAAGAAGCCGCCCGATCGTTAACGGGCCAGCTGTTTTGTACGTTTCACCGTTAAGCACAATATTCACAATGTTTACAGACTACCGCTGCGCGATCTCGCCGTCAAGATGAAGCCACTACTACCCGATGCGAGAAGTTAGACTGGTGTCCTAGGTTTTAAAATGTCCGGTGTGACGCCGAAAGCGGCGAGCAGGTCATGCGCATAGTTTCTGTTGTGATTATCAGCTAGAGGCATCGTCGAATGTTGCGCTGTCGTGGCGGGCGCATCGTCGTTGATCAATTTCTTATAGTCTTCGGCCATCATCTCGAGTCGGTGATGGGCTTCCCAGTATTGACGCGCTTGCACACCAAGTTGATTACGAAGACTTGCGTCGTTACTGAGCCGTCGCACCGAGATTTCAAGTGAGTGATCTTCGTCAACGATATCGATAGCAACCCCTAGAGGCTTTGAGTCGACTGTGTCCATCCATGGATGCGACAGAGTCCACGTCCATGGGGTGAGGAGCATTGGTATGTCACGGTTGAGAACTAGGTCAGTAGTGATGACCGGTTTGCCCATCGCAAAACAACGGATCATTGACGCTGAAGTTTCGCCAGTACTGGGCCAGCGGAGACACAAGTACACGTCCGCCGCGGCTAGGTATTGCGGTAGGTCGGCGTCGGCGACGTAGTCAGTGAATGTAACAAGATGTTCAATGCCGAGTGCACGAGCATCCGCTCTGGCATCGTAGTGAGTGGCGGGGTTACCAACAAGTAGAAGCCTAATCAAAGGAGTTGTTTGTTTTAATCTTTCTACCGCACGAAGAATTTGAGGTATTCGCTTTTCCGGTGTCAGACCACCGTAAGCAGCGAAGACGACATGTTTAGATGAAAATCCTAATCTGTCCCGCGTCGAGTTTCGTGTGTTGTCGTCGAGTGTCGAGGTCGGGTCTGTGACTCCCATCCGTATGGTTGTGATGTGGGAGTTTGGATAATGGAGTTGAAGTTCTTCAGCCAATCTAGAGTTATGCACGGAAACCGAGTGCGATACCGTCATTGGAACGCCTAGCATCGGCCAAAAATATGTCAGGTTTCCGAGTAGTCCTTGTACTCCAAGTTCAGCCACGTCGGTAGGGCAGTCTGAATGGCTTAACGCGAATTCTGCTCGGTAGGCGTCGTACCGCTTTTGAGACAGTAAGGACCGTGCGCGTGAGTGGTGTACGTGCCCGTCGTGCAGCACGATGTGTCCTGGGTAATGTGCAAGGTATGGCCACATGTAGTCGTGGCACGTCGCATTACCTAACTGGTAAATAATGCGCTCGTACGGTGTGCGTTTCCGTCTCCAGACAAAGTCATGAGCGTCGAAGATATTCACGGAAGGAACGACTGGCGAATGAGGCTGAACGCAGTCAGTGTAAAGATCGATGTCATGTTCTCCTGATAACAAGGGGAGAAGTTCCGCCGTGTAATGTGCGATGCCTGAACGTTGCGGTGGCAGTGGAGAAAAGATAGCTACACGCATACAGTGTTCTTGGTTAGTTCAACCGTTTCCGAACCATTGCATAGAGCAGCGGAAACATGACTTCATGATGACCGGTTATTCGATAGCCGCGTCCGTCCGGCTGAGTTGGTCTGTCGACGACGTTTTGTGATGGTCGGTAGTGTTGCAACATGTCGAAGTTCGCTGTCACGATTTTGTGAGGCGTACCAGTTATATTACGTGCAATATTGATTGCTTTCAGAAATACCTCGGGTAGAGTGACGGCAGAACCAAGATTGATATAAAGACCACCATCGTCTAAGTGCGTTACAAGTTGTCCGAGTACGAGAAAATCACGCATTGCAGCAAGCCCAAGGGAACCGCCATCACTACCGGGGTGCATATGGGCTGTGTCCGCTCCGATCGTTACATGAAGTGTCGTCGGCACTGCGCAGTTGTAGCAGGTCGCGAGGATACTCGGTCCTACGTTGTCGGATGCTGTTGACAATAAGTAGCCGACGGCTTGTCCGAGACCGTAATTTTCACGTCGCGCAAGTTCAACCGCTTTCCAGTAGGCGACAGCGGTATCGGAGGCCATTCCAAAGCGACCTTCTGGAAGACCGTCTTTGACTTCTTCTGAGGTATGTCCGTGAATCGCCATTTCCCAATCATGAAGAGCAACAGCGCCCGTTCCCGCGAGGCCATTGATATAACCCCTTTCGATCAGGTCGACAATTAGACGACTCAATCCGACCTTAATTGGATGCGCTCCCATTCCGAGAATGACGGCTCGGTCACGTTGAATTGCCGAGGCCCAGGCATCTGCCACGGCTGTCAGGTCTGCGCCTTTTAGGACAGGTGGAATCAGGGTGTCGATTGATATGCCATCGGCCGAATAGTTAGCTGGGTCCGCGAGCATTGCATGCGTGATCTTGCTCGGTCGATGTTCGAGTGGCGTCGTTGTGGCCAGAGAGAGATCAAGCGCAGGGTAAGCAGGTTTATTCACGGTTTGTTCTTGTTTTTTGAATACTTTCGACGAGTCCGGTAGTCGAGAAGCCAGGGAGTAGAGGAATTAGTTCTACGCGTCCTCCTCGTCGTTCGACGACATTTCGCCCTACCACGTCTGAGATGCTATAGTCTGCGCCCTTTACGAGTATGTCGGGTTTGACCGCTGTAATCACACGCAAAGGCGTGCGCTCTGAAAAAACAGTGACATAGTCCACACAACTTAATGCGGCGAGCAATTCTGCCCGTTCGTCCTCTCCGATGAGTGGGCGATCATGGCCTTTAAGCCTTTTTACGGAGCGGTCACTATTTATACCGACGATCAGAAGGTCGCCGAGTGCTCGCGCCCGCTGCAGTAGGTGTAAGTGTCCTGTATGCAGGACATCAAAACAACCATTTGTAAAGACAACACGAGAGCCAGATTCCCGAGCTTTTCTCAATTGATTGGTCAAGGCTGAACGGGAAAGGATTTTTGATCCAGAAGGAGCGAGTGCGCCATGCATCAC
Source organism: Vicinamibacteria bacterium (assembly GCA_963582035.1). Classification (GTDB taxonomy): domain Bacteria; phylum Acidobacteriota; class Vicinamibacteria; order Vicinamibacterales; family UBA8438; genus DTWD01. The sequence continues at coordinate 5,718 of CAUZRA010000033.1, forward strand.
GCGATCAAGGGCGTCTCGATCAATAGTGCTAGTACCGACTACGCCGACGACAAGGCCTGCGGCAATGTTGGCACGACGTGCTGCCTCGGCCAATGGAGTTTCTCGAAACGCCTCAATGCCCATAACGGCAGTGACGGTATCCCCTGCACCGGTCACGTCAAATACTTCGTGCGTTCGAAACGCAGGAATGTGAGAGTGTGTCACGTTACCGGTGGTGTAATCGAATAAGTCCATGCCGTTTTGTCCACGGGTTATCAGGACAGCTTTCGCCCCGGTGAGTTTTTGTACGTCTTGCGCTCGAGATGGGAGATTATGAGACGGCCTGTCTATAGATGTCCCACCTGTTGCTTCGATGATCTCTCGTTCATTTGGTGTGAGAATGTCGGTGCCTCGGTATCGGACAAAGTTTCGGCCTTTTGGATCAACCAGCACGACCCCGTGATCTTTTACTGGACGAGCGCGTAGCACTAGATCGAGTACGGCCTCGGTCAGTACACCTTTGGCGTAATCCGAACAGATGATGCCGCATGTCTGACGACGTGCCCGACGAATGTGCTTTAAAAGTAAACGTTCGTCTTGTTTTCCGATAGGACTTCGGTCTTCTCGGTCAACACGCAGCAGTTGCTGGCTTCGAGCGATGATTCGAAGTTTTCGCGTCGTAGGCCTGGTTTCCGAGATGACGATTGCGGTTGTGTCTATCCCGTGCCGAGAAAGCTCTCGACGGAGCCATCGACCGTCTTCATCCCGTCCGACTAAACCGGCTAACTTTACGTCGTATCCTAGGGAAGCGAGGTTCAGGGCAACATTAGCTGCTCCTCCCGCTCGGTTTGCTTCCCGGTCCCATTCGAGTACTTGCACCGGTGCTTCGGGCGATACTCTGGAGACGTCACCCCATACATAGTGATCGCAGATGAGATCACCGATAACAAGAACAGGTTGAGTAGTCATTCGCGGTATCTATTGTACCGGTCTGTCTGTGGTGAGAGGCCTGTTACTGTTTTTTACCGACATAGATGGATCAAATTTACCTGTCAGACCAATTAGACGTCTGGATATTGGTGGCTGTCGCCGAGAATGGCGGTATGGGGCGTCCCACTTAGTGTTTTGTAAAGAAGGCTGAGTGGCTAGGGGGCAAGCACGTATTCCATATTGGTTATAAGGATGTCTCTCATTAACGGCATGTCGGGCAATAAGCCGGTAATTGTTTGTGGAAACAAGCGCTTGGCGAATCTACTGACATAGAGATCTTCCTGGACTAGTCGGAAGCCGGCATCCGCGATGGCCCGTCTGAGGTTGCTGACTGTCACGTGATAAAGCAAGTCGTCATCTTTAATCTCGCCACGTCGGGCCATGGTAAGAAATGATGATCCGTCAGGGGGAGCTTCAAGCCATGTTGGGTGGTGAGTCGCAATCCAACGGGAGGCTGAAAATGCTGCGCGCCTGCCGATTACCAAATGTAGCGGAATGGGAACTTTTAACCGCGGAAGATGTGAACCGTGTGGTGAAAGATACGGTGCCGTTTGAAGGAACATGCGTCCGTCGGGTCGCATCACACGTCGGGCCTCACGCAGATAGCCTTCGTAGTCACTTACGTGTTCGATTACTGCGTGAGACAGGACGGTATTAAATGTCCGATTCGGAAATGGTAGATTTGATCCATTAGCTTGTACGAAGGTGATGTTTCGGGTGTTAAGTTCCGCTGCTAGCCGTGTTCCTGCATTACTGAATCGTTCGCTTAGGTCGATTCCCACGACATGGTCAGTCTCTTCAGCGACAGAGACGCACATGCCACCACCGCCACAGCCATCGTCAAGTACTTGCCCGAGGTTCGTGATACCGGCACGTTCAAGGTAGCGTAGAAGTTTCGCGCTTCGCCAGTACTCGAATAAGGCGTAGTGGTATTCGGAACGAAAACGAACGGCTGCGTGACGGGCTATGGCTTCTTCGTCGACTACTCTCACCGGTGGCTACTCCTGTTTGAAGAACGAACAGGATGATTATTTTGACGAAACGGCATCATATTTGCGATCTGTTTCATTTATATAGTGGGGTTGTCGTCTGAGTGCTTGGAAAAGGTTGACAACAAGAGGGAACGCGCCTGTTGAATCGTTGTTTTATCAAAGACACGTATAAAGAGTAGACCGATTGGGAAACCCGCGACGACCGCACACCTTATTACCAAGTCCATTAGTAGAGACATCTGAGGGGCCATGCCGAGGGCCAAGTACAGCACAATACCGAGTCCAGCGACTCGAGAGAGTCTGTTGATTTCATAAGGGATCCGATAGTGTTTTTGCGCAATGACGAGAAAGGTGGACGTGAGTACGCATTGGCCGATAACCACAGACAGACCGGCACCGAGCATGCCAAGTTTAGGGATGAGTATTAAGTGACCAATTACCGTGATTACGGCAGCAACCAGTGTGATCGTTGGTAAGCTTCGAGACTGTTTCGCGATATTCAGCGACGTGATCGCAAAGATGGTGATTGCCTGAATGGTGACACCGAAGGCGAGAAGCGGCACGATATTTGCCGCGTCATGGAACGTGGGCGGGGTTAGAACACGTACAAGTGGTTCGGCAAATACAGCGAGGCCGAGGGTCGAGAAAATTAGGACACTGAATGCGACGGTTGCCAGGCGCGAAAAGAGTTGCGGGGCATCAGTGCGTTCCATTACCTCGTACGAAAAGGGTGTCCAGGCCCGCTGAAAGGCAACTGGATAGAACTTCAGCACATTGGCGACGCTACTGCCCAGTTGATACAACCCAACGTCACGTAGTGGGAGAAACACCCGTAGAAAAAATCTGTCGGACATTGCCATGATTTGGTGCATTAGTGCATAGGGAACTCGTGGGAGTCCGTATGCGAGCATGTCTCGTATCAGTATCCAAGAAAAACGCCATGCTAGGAGTGGTTTCACCACACGAGATAACGCCAGTAGAAGCAGCGTCGATACGAGGAGGTCGGCAAGCATAATGCCGATAATGCCGAGACGGAGACTGACCACCAAAACCAGTCGTGCGACAACGGTTCCGAGTGCTCTTGCAAATGTCCACGTCGCAAATTGTTTAGGTCGATTCTGAATGCGAAGAAAGTTGAACGGGAGGAAGAAAAATGCGGCAACTACACTGTTCGCGGCAAGTACCATCACTGCAGTGCTGTAGACGTGTGACCCGAGCAAGAGCATGCTGATCGTGTCAGATCCGGCAAGTAATACCAGTAGAAGGACAGTGTTGGTTGTAAAAAGAAAAAGTATTGTTGAACCAGTTAATGTGCGACGAGTATCTTCGCTGTCGCAATCGTAGTAGAAGCGTAAGAAGCCTTCGTCGAGTCCCCATTGTGTGAAGGGCCGAAGAAATGCTTCCAGAAGGAGCAAGAGCGCGAGGGCCCCGAATTCGTCTGGCGTGAGTACACGGGTGTAGACCGGAACTAGTAGGACATTGATTATGAGGATGGCGACGTCAGCCGAGCCGTAGACAATTAGGTGTCCAAAAACTCGACGGACATTGTCAAACACGGCGCAATAATAACGGATTAAAGTGATTTAACTCGGTTGTGGATTACCATGACCCACGATGTCGGTAAATGGAGCCTTGAAGCCTCCACTTCGTATCCTGATGGTGACGCCTCATCTTCCACCTGAATGGGCGGCCAATGCCATACTTCCGATTCA
>CAUZRA010000034.1:0-9262 GCA_963582035.1 Vicinamibacteria bacterium
CGTTCGCAACCAGACAATTCCAACGATGCCGGCGCACCAGATAAACCGTGTTGCAGCCGGAACTCCGTCGAAACCCGCGATCAGGGATGTCGTTGCGAGACCAAGAATGACCCATGCGACAACGTTTAAGCGCGTCGAAGTATGGCCCAACACGACGGTCGTTGCCGTGAGCAGCCAGACCCAGGGGTCAACTACAAAAAGCGCGTCCCCGTAGAACCAGGTCCCGTCGAATGGCATTAGAAAGCGCATGCCATAGGTATTGAGCCAGTCGAGCACAGGATGTGTCAGTACCGCAATGAACGCCAGTGCAAAAAGTGGTTTCGATTGAGCTGTGGGTTTGCGACCCCGTAATTTAGCGATGACTCGGTCGGCTAAAACGATCAATGCTGTCAAAAGGATGGGAAGAACAATCAAGGCGAGAATGCCGTGTGTCCAACCGCGCCGGAAGCCAAGGGATAGATCGCGTTCGATCAGCATTGTGACGGCATCGATATCTGGAGCATTGGCCCCGAGTAACAGCATGGGTGTTGCCTGTGCCGACCATGTCTTCAACCGGGTTTCAGCGAGTGTGGCACCGACCAGGGTATGTGCGAGTGGATCCATGTAGGAACACTAGAATACTCAAGTCGTAGGTCAGAATAGTGATGCGACACCTGTAAAGGAGCGACTGTGAAGAAAAAGGATGCATTGCACGGCGTGAATGTGGCGTTTATTGGCGCGGGTGCGATGGGAACGGCGATGATCGGCGGAGTATTGTCACGACCGGCTTCGGACGCGTCGAAGATTACCGCAAGTGACCGCCACCAGGAGTGCTTAGATTCGGTTCGCGACCAGTTTGGTATTCAAACGACACTGGATAACACGCTGGCTGCGAAAACAGCTCAGGTGATAGTGCTTTCAGTGAAGCCGCAAGTGCTACCTGGAGTGTTAGCTGAGCTTCGCGGGCATGTGCAATCTGGCGCGGTCGTGATCTCGATCGTTGCTGGTGCCACGGTCAGGTGTATTGCCACTGGGTTGGGGCACGAGGCGATTGTGCGAACGATGCCCAATACCCCCGCCCAAGTAGGTGAAGGTATGACCGTGTGGACTGCCACCCCCGAGGTGTCTGAGACGCAACGCACGCAAGCCCATGCGCTCGTTGCAGCGCTCGGGCAACAGTTGTTTGTTGAGGACGAAGCATTTCTTGATATCGCCACTGCAATTAGTGGTTCAGGACCCGGCTATGTCTTTCTGATGATGGAGGCGTTGATTGATGCTGCGGTTCACTTGGGATGTTCACGTGTCGATGCGCGCGAACTAGTAATCCAGACAATCCGCGGTTCGGCGATTTATGCACAGCAGCAGCACGTGCATCCAGCCGAGTTGCGAAACCGGGTTACGTCGCCTGGGGGTACGACTGCCGAGGCGCTTTACCAGCTGGAGAAAGGGAGTTTTAGGACGGTGGTCTCGAAAGCCGTAAATGCAGCGTATCAGCGCAGTGTAGAACTCGGTGTTATCAGTACGGAGAAGGCCGAAGCGAGGGCGTTAACTCGTGAACGGTTGGCGAAGGCGAAAAATGCAAAGACAGAGAAATAAGCTTTTTGTATTCGAGAGCTAGTGACCATTACCTCTATTTTTCATCTGGCCGCGCTGTTAGTCACACTGGCGGCCGGCCTCGGGTACATCAATCATCGTTGGCTTCGATTACCGCACACGATCGGCCTCGTCGTCAGTGGACTTGTGATTTCGGCCGTGGTGTTGTGTGCTGACCTGATACTGCCATCGCTTGGTCTTCGGGATCTCGTTCGTGGAACGCTAGCCCGGCTTGAGTTCGAAGATACCTTGATGAAAGCTTTTCTGAGTTTTCTGCTGTTTGCCGGAGCCCTTCATGTAGACCTTGGTTCTCTGATTTCTCGCCGGTGGGTCATCGGGACCTTGGCAACCGTGGGTATCGTTATTTCGACCATAGTTGTTGCCGGGTTGATGTATCTCGTTTTTAGCATGAGTGGTGTCTCGATATCGTTTCCGTACTGTCTTGTTTTCGGTGCGTTGATTTCGCCGACGGACCCCGTTGCTGTGATGGGCATCTTGAAGAAGGTAAAGGTGCCGGAAACGCTTCGAGCCAAAATTGCTGGCGAGAGTCTGTTTAATGATGGGGTTGGTGTGGTTCTCGTAACCGTGCTTGTCGCGGTTGCTGCCGGTGGTGAAGAGGCAGTGACGTCCAGTGGCGTTTTCGGGCTGTTGGTTGTTGAGGTGGTTGGCGGGATTGCTCTCGGGCTGGGTATGGGCTATGTGGCATACCGAGCGATGCAGGAGATTGATGAGCACAGTCTAGAGGTGCTAATCACGCTTGCACTTGTGATGGGTACGTATGCTCTTGCGTCTCGATTGCACATGTCGGGCCCGTTGGCTGTTGTGATTGCTGGGTTATTTATCGGCAACCATGGCAAGCGTTTTGCGATGAGCGAGGAAACCCGTCAACACATCGACACCTTTTGGTCGGTCCTTGATGAAGTTCTGAATTCCCTGCTCTTTCTTGTCATTGGATTTGAAGTTGTCTCAATTAGTGTGACCGGTCGCGTGTTCGGAGCAGCATTGCTCGCGATACCCGTCGTGCTGGTCGCGCGGTTCATCGCGGTATCCGTGCCAATGACAGTATTGAGTGTCCGTGATAATTTCACACGTGGTGCAACGTCGGTATTGATTTGGGGTGGTCTTCGTGGAGGGATTTCTGTTGCACTGGCGTTAGGGCTTCCGCCAACTCCTGAAAAACCAGTCATCTTAGCTGCAACCTACGGTGTCGTTGTGTTTTCGATTGTGGTCCAAGGATTGACAATTGAACGGGTCGTGCGTGCGCGTGTCCGCTAGTGTTGCCACTCAACCCGATGGCACGGTGTGTCTGGGGCGGTGGTATAAGCTCTACCGCCTACGCGATGGAAATGACACCACGCTTTCGTTTCCGTCAATTCCAACTGCCGCGACACCAAATAAATAATTATCGATGACCAAATTTTCCAGCGTGAATTCGGTCACGGAGCCAACGAAGCGAGAGTGTGACCACTGCGGAGCTGTAGTGTCACGCCAATAGACCTTGTAACCAGCAAGGTTGTCCGCGGCGACTGGATCCCATGAGAGTGTTGTGGATGGTTGAACTGCTCCAGCAATAGTCACGTTGGTCGGTGCTGCTGGTGCCCACGCCAGCGATGCCAGTGTTGCCACATTGACCCCCGTCAATTTGGCGGCGTACTCAAAATTTACCCCTTCAATGACATCGCCGTACGCAATGCCATTCTCGACACGGATATCCTGGTGTTGGCGTCGATAATTTTCATGGGTTTCCATAATGCGCACCGCCGGAAAACCGGCATCATTGAAAGGTCGGTGATGTCCTCCACGCCCGAAGCGGTCCAGCCGATAAATCATTTTTGCGTCGAGGTTGGGAATGTATTGGTCGGCGATGCGCGCGACGTAACGCGCTAGCTGGCGGGATACGCCGTCGACCTCCCCGCCGGCTAGACGGCGGGCCTGCCGCTCCTGTTCGGTTTCAGTGACCGGGGTTGGTTCGGAGAAAACTCGAAAGGCATTGTTCTGAATAACTCCATCGACACCCTCGATATTGCCGATCATGTCGTTGTTCAGTACCGCTTCGATGTTCCACCCTTCGGTTCGACCGACGGCGGCCATATGAGCCCCACCGAGGAGTCCCGTTTCTTCACCGGATAGTCCGACCAGGATAATACTGGCGTTAAAGGTTCCGGCAGATTGACTGAGGACGCGTGCCGCTTCAATGGTGCCGGCCATGCCACTTGCGTTGTCGTTAGCCCCTGGGGAATCATCCGTGTAGTTGTTTGGGTCAGATACGCGATTATCGATATCACCTGACATGATGACGTAACGATTCGCGTCCGACGTACCTCGGATCACAGCGACGACGTTCACAATTTCAGTGTCGACGGGGATTCGCGTGCCCGGTTGACCGGGCGCGATGGTACGTTGGAAGAAAACCTCAAGGCATCCGCCACAGTTGTTTGAGATACTTAGAAACTCTGCGCTGATCCAACGTCGCGCAGCGCCGATGCCGCGTGTCTCGCTCTCAGTTTCCGACCGGGTGTGCCGCGTACCGAATCCGACCAGTGTCTGAATGTCCCGTTCAATCCGCTCGGCTGACACTGCATCGATGAGTTGATAAATGCGCTCGTCGTATGCGGGTGGTGGGTTGTCACTTGTTTGTTGTTGCGCACCGAACAGGGTCACGACTCCTAGAGTCGCAAGACTCAGTGCGGTGGCGTTGCGTTTTGACATACTCGAACCTGATTTACCAGTTCACTGGATGCCGTCGTATGCGGTCGATGGCACAGCAGGACACTCAGGCGCGTGGTTGTACGATTTCGATTCGGATCCCGTCTGGGGACGTGATGAACGAGATCAGCATATCTTCGCCCAGCGGATTGGTGAATAGGCGCGGTTCAATGTCGAATTCAACGCCCTTACGCTTGATGTTTTCAGCTTCTGAACGCAAGTCCGGGAACTGCCAGCCGAGATGGTCGAAGGCTCGCCCTTCCGTAGGGGAGAGTTCGCCTTCGTGTTGGGCGATTAGTAACCAGACGGTGCCGTAGCGAAGACCACCGATACGACCTTTAAGCCGGTCGCGTTCTCCGCCAAACATGTCCCAATACCAGGACAGCGCGACGGCTGGGTCTGGAGAGCGGAGATGGATGTGATGGAAACCCAGCGTTTCGGGATCTTCCACGACAGCAATCTTTGTTCCCCACGGATCCTCGATATACGCAATTTTGTAGAGAGCGTTTTCACGCACCGGTTCGAGTACCGTAATACCCGCCGTTTCAAACGACGTCATCTTGGCATCGAGGTCCTCAAAGGAAAATCCAATATGGTCGACACCACTTCCGACACTGGGACCGGTTGGTTCACGTTCAAAAAAGATAATGTAGGTACTACCGATCTGGCAGGCATCTGGACGTCCGTAATCGGTACATCCCATGTGTGTCATGTACCACTCTTTTGCTTCCGCCCGTGAAGGTGCAACAAGGTGGACATGGTGGTAATCGGTTGCGGTTGCAATGGCCGGGGATCCGGCGAGGGCCACTAAAAACGCGCTGAGTGCGAATAATCTGCCTGTCATTGGAAGTCCTTCCTCATACATATGTACTGGCAGTCGCTCGGTGGCTGAGCGACAAGCATTTGGCGATTATAGCGACCTCTTGCCAGAGGGTCCTATCGATATGTTCTATGCCAGGGTGGAACTGGGATTGGATGGCCGTAGGATGGTGGCGCGGGTTGGCTGGATTAACCATGCGACACCGACAATTCTTCCTGCAAATATGGCAACGCTGGCGGCGACTGCGCCGACCATATCCAGACTGTTGATAGTGAGCGTCAGTACACCGGTCACGGTGAGTAATTCTGCCACTGTAGCCCAGGTAATCGTTTGTGTGCGATGAGCGTGCACCAGCACAGCGCGCATGAAATGTAAGGCAACAGACATAACGGGAAAGCACGCGAGAATCTGAATGGGTAGCGTCGCAACAGTCGTCAGTGACATAGTCAGGCCAGAAATGTCGTGAAACCAGACGACGGAAAGAGGTGTGAACGCAATCGCAGAGAGTCCCACTGCTGAGATGACTGCGAGTCCATAGGCGAAGTTTCGAAGTTTCTCAAAATGTTCGCGCCGTTGACCTAAAAGTGCAATCGTAACTTCCAGATAAGAGAGACCAATGGATCGGAAAATAAATGTCAACCCATGGATGACTGGCAAGACCGCGAGAGATTCGAGCGCAAACCTTGCCTGCCCCATAAAAAAGGTCACGATGGGTTGAATCGCGAGCGCGATGAAAGACGTTAATGCGAGGGGGACGTAGAAGCGAAGAAGTGCCGGTAATGTCAATGTCGCCATGCGTTCGGGTTGACGTGGTTGCTTCAGTAGCTTCGGTACGATTTGTCGTGTCATTACACGACTCGTGATGGCTTCGACCACGACTGCGACAGAAAGTGCCAAGGCCCCGATGTATGCGCCTGCTAATGCAGAGAAGCGAAATGCGAGAAAGGCCGTTGTTGACATAGACACGAGGCGGATGACCGTTCCGTAGGCGACCCAGTGCGTTAGGTTTTGCGTAATGAGTAAGCCTTGTCTAAAACGGCGGTAGGCGATGGCTGCCGGCCAAGGTAGCAGGAGGGCAAGGCTACCGTGTGTTAGTTGCGAGACGTCTGGTGGTAACGCCAACAGCTGACTGATTCCTGTAAAGACGGATGGCATGAGGACAACAAGCTGTATACCAGTGAGGAGAATGGCAAGGCCATACGAGAAGCGCCGTAATGCAAGGTAGCTCGGACCGTCCTCAACAAGCGCTGTTGAGGCACTCATGAGCATGATTACCGGCGATTCGATGATGATGGCAAAGGCGAAGGCCACACCAAAAGCGGCCAGATTAACGGTTGCGTCCGGCAGCCGTGCCATGATCCCGGCGAGGTAGGGGCCTTCCACCGCCATCATGAACCAAGTGCCTGCCAGTGGCAGCCAAAAGCGTAGAATTCTTTTATAAGTCAGCACGTTTTAAGGCTTTGCTCTGTTGAAGCCGTCGTTTCTCTAGGAATACAGAAAATGAGATTAAATCTCATTTTCCTTGACCGACCAATTCGGTCGAATATATATTGGTCTGCTCAAAGTGAGACACAGTCTCATTTTTAGGTGCAGGCTGACGGTCTGAATGCAATCAAATTCCAGACTGACAGTCACGAAAAGTAAAAGTGGCCTGCCTCGTGCCGGAACACGAGAGAGGCAGGCCGTGAGCGTTTTCGCTCTCAGTCGCCTGAGGACAGGTTTCGAAAGACGTTATGTCCGGAAGCATTCTATGAGTGGGTGTGACCTTGTGCAACTAACAGGCTTAACACGTTAAAGAGAAGAAGTCTGGCATGAGGTTGTTAATGAGTGATTTGCTGATGAAGCAGATTAAATTTGTTTTAGCTTTCGGTATCGCCGTTGCTTGGGTTAGTTCTAATACTGTTTCAGCGCAGGTCTTGAACTCGTTTGTCGAACGAGCGAAGGCGCAAGGCGGGCCGTTAGCTTCTGTCCAAGCAGAAGCCGTTACGGACGCAGACGCGACAGAGGAAGAGACCGAAGAACCGCAAGACGATAATGGTGATCTTGCACGTCGTATCGATCTTTTGGCCGAAGAGTTAGAGCGTCTTCGTAGTGGAGAAGACGGTCGTGAACTGAGTGATGATGATGCGCAGGCCAGAGGGTTGGCGCCATCGGCGGCGGCCGTCTACCGGGCTAATCGCGGGTTGTCGATCGCTGGGTATGGAGAGTTTCTCTACGAGAATTACGCGAAGACTAAACAGAATGGATCGGCAGGCAAGGGAGACACATTTGATGCCCTGCGGGCCATCGTGTATACCGGGTATCGCTTCAGTGATAAGTTCATTTTAAACACTGAGATTGAGATTGAACACGCAAAAGAAGCGAATCTAGAGTTCGCCTACGTTGATTATGCGGCAACCGAAAATTTTGGTGTTCGCGGTGGTTTGGTGCTCGTTCCCATGGGATTGGTGAACGAGTTCCATGAACCGACCGTGTTTATGGGAACGGAGCGACCGTTTACTGAAAACAAAATCATTCCGTCCACGTGGCGGGAAAATGGTGCGGGTATTTACGGTGCGTGGGATAAGGTGTCCTTCCGTTTGTATGCCGTGAATGGTTTTGATGGTGCGAAATTTTCGTCGGAGGGATTGCGCGGCGGACGACAAAAAGGTTCAAAAGCGAAAGCCGAGAACTTTGCATACACCGGTCGGTTGGATATCACGCCTACGCCAGGTGTCTTCTTCGGTGGAAGTTTCTACAGTGGCGGTTCTGCGCAAGGTAGCCTCGGGTCTGGAAAAGACCTTGGTACGACAATTGTCGATTTCCACGGTCAGGCCCAGGTGCGTGGGTTTGATGTCCGTGGTCTTTGGGCGAATGCGAACATTGACGATGCCGTTGCTTTTAACGTGAAAAATAATTTAACGGGGTCAAAAGGTCTTGCCGAAAAGATGGAAGGTGGGTACGTCATGTTCGGCTATAACCTGCTTTCGCAAACATCAGATATCGGCGGCCCGGCGTTTACGCCATATGTGAAATTTGAACGCGTTGATACGCAGGCGAAGATGCCGGTTGGATACAGTCGAAGCCTGTCGACATTGAACAATTGGCGGACAATCGGTTTTGAGTTCAAGCCCATGCCGAACGTCGTGGTTAAGGTTGACTACATGAAGAACACGAATGATGCGAATTCCGGGCTCGACCAGTTCAATGTGGCACTTGGGTACGGTTTCTAAGTTAAGGGGCAAATGCCAGACTACTTGTTTGTGAGAGGTGCAAAGCGGTGGCTATTCGTAATCGCCTTGTGCTTTCTCGCAGGCAATATTGTGCATGCTCAGTTTGGTCTTGTTTCACGGGAGGAGGCTTTGGCATCGGCGTTTCCCGGCGCTGCTGTCACCTCCGAGCGTATCTTTTTAACGGATGCCCAAGTCGACCAAATCGAAGAGTTGTCCCGTGCCGACGTGGATTCGAAACTCTATGCTCGGTATATCGCCAGGCGAAATGGCGAAGTGATTGGTCGAGCCTACGTTGATACCCACCAGGTTCGAACAAAAAAGGAAAGCCTGGTCGTGTCCCTGCATGCTGATGGCCGTGTTCGAAGAATTGACGTCACCGTATTTCTTGAACCGCCGGACTACATTGCGGGGCCATCGTGGATGGCTCAGTTCTATGGAAGACCGCTTGATCGTGATCTTGCGATTCAACGCGTGATTCGCCCCATTGCCGGGGCAACGATTACTGCAAATACGGTAACGCTTGCGGTGCGTCGCGTGATGGCGCTTGACCAAGTGCTTCGCATCGGGGCAGGAGAGATCACACCATGACCCGGTGGGAACGGTGGGGATTCAACACGTTTCATGTGGTCGTTGGGGTAACTGGATTTGTGTACTTCTATATGAAGTACCTGATGACTACCAATGATCCATTCGCGGTCGTTAACCATCCATGGCAGTCGACCACATTGTCCTTGCATCTGGTGGCGGCACCTTTTTTTGTTGCCTTCTTTGGCATGTTGTTCAGTTCGCACTCGATTCAGAAGATTTTGTCCTCAAATCCTGCCAACCGCCGCACGGGGTGGACATCACTCATTAGTTTTTCTGTCATGGCAGTGTCTGGCTATTTGATTCAAGTAATGACAACACCAGCGTTGATTGCTGGATTTGTCTGGCTCCACATCGTGACAAGCAC
>CAUZRA010000035.1:0-8829 GCA_963582035.1 Vicinamibacteria bacterium
TGGTCCGGGTGCAGTCCCCCACGCTCGATGTGGTGCGATATGTCGCACCGGCAGTTCCCTTTGCGGGGATCCATAAGGGCGACGGAGTGAACACAACATCGATTGCGGTTAGCCCGACTACATTATACGAATACGTAGACGACGGTTTTTCAATCAGCAACCCGGGCGCTGTATCTTTCATCGCTAATCCGGCAGGACCTGAGGAACAGGCCGTCTATGTGTCGTGGGGTGGGTCGGGGCAAAACAGTCAGGATCCCAACCCGATGAAGATTGCCGATACGAACGGGGCATTTGAAAGTTTTGATCAGACAGCGGTGAGTCTTGCCGGTGTAGCCTTTAATCCCACCGAGCTGAAACTGCCGGTCTAACATCCCTGCCATTAACCTTTCAGGTCAGTTGACATGTCGTCGGTGTGCATCTTAACGCATCAATTCTTCCGGTCTAGAGGCGAACGTCGATCGATTGGCGGCGTGGAAACCTACATTAGTGCGCTAATCGAATTATTAGTGGACAACGGAAACCATATTACAGTACTTCAAACCGCCGAAATTGCGTTTGAACATAAGTTGTCTGATCATGTGCTGGTGATCGGTGTGCCAGGTGACCTAGACTCCCTGAAGTCTTTTTACGGAAAATCGCATCGCGGCAAACATTCTTTGACAATCTTTGCACTTTTCAATATTGCCGACTGTTGTCTTGGTGAACGGTCGGTTGCCATTCAACACGGTATTAATTTTGATGGATTCAACTCGGGTGCGCCACCGAGTTTGCTGCCATTAGTTCGACTGCGCCGAGTTTTTCAGCTCCGAAAAATCAAGAAACAAGCGAGGCGTGTCGTCGAATCGATCGATCGGATCATATGTGTCGACACGAATTTCATTAATTGGATGCGCGCCGAGTTTCCTTTCCAACGATGGGACGAGAAACTCTTCTACGTTCCGAATTTCGGTGACCCTATAACCCGAAAGGAACTGTCGGAAAAACGACGTCGCGACGGAAGTTCATTGAGAATCTTGATCGCAAGAAGATTCGAACCTTTCCGCGGTGTGCTAGTCATGACTGAGATCATTCGAAGCATCGCACGCCAGTATCCGCATTGTCATTTCATTTTCGCCGGTAAGGGCCCTCTGGAAGACGAGATTCGAACGCAGTTGGATGGGATTGCGAATTGCGAAATCACATCGATCGCATACGAAGATATGATGGCGGCGTGCTACAACACCGATATTTCGGTGGTGCCAACGATTTATTGTGAAGGCACGAGCTTGGCGTGTGTCGAAGGATTGTGTGCAGGCAACGCCGTCCTTGCCACGAATTCTGGTGGTCTGTGCAATTTGATACTACCGGAATACAATGGATTATTAGTCCAACCCACGCGGGAGGCGTTGCGTGACGGCCTAATTCGACTATTGGATGATATGTCCCTGCGGGTTCGCCTGGGTGATCGTGGCCATGAAACCGCTGTTGAGTGCTTTTCCCGCGACAAATGGAAGCAACGAGTTGAGTCGGTTCTTGCTTTTGCAGCGGGTTCGGAATCAAACGGTTAACGCAAGTTAATAGGCGAGCCAAACCGACGATTCGTGTAGACCCCACGTGCCGATGTAAATTCGATTCGATGTGTGTCGCGACTCCTCCTGCGCCCCCCGGGCCTCTTTGTTTAACGCCTGCTTTCAAGTTTCAAGTTCCAAGTCCAGCCTTACAAGTATGATGAACGTCAAGACCTTTTCCACAAACCTCTGCCCGCCTTTTTTACGCCCGTTGCTACAGCGGATCAATGAATCGCCAATTGGTCTGCGATTGGCGAGCGGCGTTTTCTGGTCAATGGCCGGCGCCGTGATTTCCCGAGGGCTGATGTTAGCGGCCACTGTCTTGGTAGCTCGCATGTTGGGCAAGGAAGGCTATGGCGAATTAGGAATGATCCAATCGACAGTTGGCATGTTCGGGATTTTTGCCGGATTTGGGCTTGGTTTAACCGCTACGAAACACGTCGCCGAGTTTTGCCAAAGCGATCCCGCTCGCGCCGGCCGAATTATCGGCCTTTCCGTCATGATTGCTATATTGACCGGTGGAATGATGTCATTCGGACTCTTTTTGTTCGCTCCTTGGCTCGCGGAACAGATCAACGCTCCGCACCTCGTGGGTTTGCTCCGCATTGGCGCCGTGATACTGTTCATCAGCGCTCTAAACGGTGCCCAGACGGGCGCGCTTTCTGGATTCGAGGCCTTTAAGACTATCGCACACGTCAATCTGTTTGTCGGAATAACGTCACTCCCGATCCTCGTCTGTGGCGCATATTTTGGAGGACTACGGGGAGCCGTATGGGCGTTGGCGATCAATCTTTGCCTCAATTGGCTATTCAACCACTTGGCTTTACGCGTGGAAGCACGACGTCATAACATTCCGCTGACCTTGGCTGATAGTACCCGCGAATGGTCAGTTATTTGGAGCTTCAGTCTTCCGGCCGTTCTAAGCGGAATCTTGGTCGGACCCGTAATGTGGGCGGTAAATGCCATGCTCGCCAATCAGGCGAACGGATATGAACAAGTGGGCATTTTGACAGCTGTCATGTCGTCACAGATCATTCTGGGTTTTATTGGTTCAATGGTGAATGCGCCGTTGTTCGCTGTAATAGCAAGCAAATCAACGGACGACAATTTATTCGACGACCGTCAATTGACAAAAACCAATCTCTTCTCAACATGGATATTGATATCTCTGTTTGCTGTCCCTCTTCTTTGCTTTCCAAGTGTGATGGAGTTCCTATACGGACAGCACTACGCAGGCTTGCAGTTTCGATTGTCTCTGGCCTTTGTCGTGCTCAATACTTGTACTATCATGTACAAACAGGGTATTACAAGATTGTTGATGGCGCACGGACATATTTGGTGGACATTTCTGAGTAATTTGCTTTGGGCGGCCGTCGTTTTGGGATTTGCAACGCAATGGTCGCATATTGGCGCGTGGGGAGTGGCCGCCTCGTTCTGTGCTGGTTATGTGATCAACATGATCTTCTACATACCGCTATCGATTTATTTTGGATTGGTCCGGAAAGACGAAATGATTTCTTGGCCTGTCCTCGTCATCTGGTCCTGTTTGATTGGGTCCGCCTTCTTACCTTATGCCATACCAATGTTGCCATTTCGAATTCCTGTTTTTGTACTACTTGTAGTGGTGTTAGGAATTGGTATTTGGGCGATTCTTCGAGATAAAACGCCGCGATTGGAAGTTGAATTGTGAATCTTCCGCGAAACGAAAGCTTTCCTCCTTTCGGTGATGAAGAGCATTGGGACATTTCAAGCTTTCCCGGAGTATACAGACGTATCATCAACGAATTCCAATGGGAACTAAGATCATCGTTGGAGATTTTTCTGAATAATGGTTGGTACAAACGCTCTCATGATTGGACCTATCTGCTTCGCCTTTTTGACACGCTCACGGGCGAGTGTTTAAGCTATCGTCGCTTGGATATTTCCAAACAGGCTGATTTACAGGCAAAAGTGATCGCAGATTGTTATGGCCTTTGGTCGAGTCTAACCCATCCCGAGCCGACGATAAGGTGTGACAGCGTGAGTTGCGCTCGTTTTGATTCAAGTAATTATCAGGCAAAGGTTTTGCGAAAAACTTTGATTCACATTGCAGATTTATCGCAGCCGATTTTTGAAACTTGTCTCTTTGCTGGGCTCCACGGCAGTATGGCAACCTTGGACTATACCGGATATAGCGACATAGATTCCTTAGTTATTTTGTCGAAGGAATCAGTTCAGAAACCGGAATATTTGCTGGATTTACAACGAACGGCTACGCAGATTTGTTCAGCGATGTATAGGTACGATCCATTGCAACACCATGGCGTCTTTTTCTGCACGGGATTTGAGCTAGAGACTTACCCGGAGGCATTTTTACCGGTTGCAACATTGCAACGTGCGCTTAACTTTGCAGGCGTTTGTACTTTGGAAATCTCGACACGGGATTCCTCATTCGAGGCGAGTCGGACATTTCGAACGCTGAGCAACTCAATATTATCCAGTCCACGTAGCATGTCTTGGCGCACCAGCGCCGGCGGTTTAAAGGGCATACTCAGTGTGTTCTATTTGATGCCCTGCTTGTTCCTCGGCACTATTGGAGAGTTTTGTTACAAGGGCGACTCGTTCTCACGAATGCGTCCATATCTCTCAGCCGAGGCGCTAACACGGCTGTGCCGAATATGCAAGATACGAGAGGACTGGGATTTCCCAAGAATATTCGGAAGAGCGGAAAGACGGCTCTACTTGGCCGGTATGCCCACACGATTAACAAGGCGCATTTGCGGGAAGACGACTGATAAGTTATTTCTTTTGTCCCTAAAAGATCGATGGACGATATTGCGTTCGATCATCGATGTTACTGACGAATTGCTGACTCTTCACCGTCGAACCGACAAGGAAATATAGTGTGTGGCATTCTATTGTTGATGATGTAACGATTATTGATGCCTCAGCATATGACAAGGCAGTCGATAACTATGTGGGTCGGGTGCGAGAGTTTCCTGGAATTGTCGAAGTGGTTCGTTTCGGAGGAGTCTCGAACCCCGGGATTTCAGATCTGGACCTGATCGTCATTGTGGAAGATTTGGTTGATATTGCTCCATCAAACTTGTCCAACTTGGAAGTCCGTCGTAATTCTGTCGAAAGCGTTTGGACACATGAAGTAAGTGTTATACCAAAAAGTTTGTGGAGCGACTTGCAATACCTGGCCTACTGTTCGGACATGCAGCTGCAATTGGGTGAACTTGCGATTCAAGAACCAACGTTGAACAGGAATGACATCTTTGTTGCGATGTATGATGGCTTAATCGATCGATTGATTTGCATCGCGCGTGTCCTGTGCTCCGACATTTGCTCAGTGCGATATGCACTGCTGGTTATGTATTCTCTCAAACATACATTGCGGCTTTGCGAGCAGATAAATATACCGGTTGAGAAGGATCAAGTTTCTTTAGTGGACGAAATTCGCGAACTTCGCGACACATGGTTCGAGGATAAGAAACCCGAGGCTCTTCACGACTTGGCTGGAAGGTGTCTGAGTGCGTTCCACAAGTTGGCGTGTGCGGCACCTAAAATCTTCTCTGAAGACATGTATTCGGAGAAAACAGCAGAACCTGAAACTTCTTTGCAGATTGGCATCGACGTACGGTTTCGTTTTGACTCAAACGATGTCACGGATGTCGTGTTATCGAAGAAACGAATCCCGTTTCCCGGACGCAGTATCAATCTGACAAGAATCTCCTTTGCTCTGCCCTCGGAAGCGTATTGGCAGTATGTCGTTCCCTGTTTTGACGCCATGACAAAGAGTGAGAGTAGCCAATACATTGATTGGAGAGCATCACCAAAACGTTCGTTCAAAACAGTAGAAAACGCATTAGAGAAGGCTTTTCTGAGACGCCATTCTGCGATCGCTAAGCATACATCTTATTTGAGGCACAGGAAATTCAATTTTGGAACGGTTCATCCAACAGCGAGTCTGCCAGTCGTTTTACGACCACTCGGTTTTGTCGCGCAGAGTAAACGCAGTTTGCGTCATCTAGTTACGAAAATTCTTTTGTGACCACTTTGTTGGAACCGAGGCAATCAAGAAAAGGTGTCAGAATCAAGAAAAGGTGTCAATCAAGAAAAGGTGTCAATCAAGAAAAGGTGTCAATCAAGAAAAGGTGTCAATCAAGAAAAGGTGTCAGGAACCTTTCCTGGACATTTGGGTACTTATTTGGTAATCTACGTCGATGGGTAGACCAAAACGCAGTGCCGAGGGTGGTCGCATTTACCACGTTTGGAATCGCGCCAACGCCAAGACGAGGATCTTTGAGAGAGATGGGGACTACGAGGCGTTTGAACGCGTGGCTGGCGAGGCCAAAGAGCGAACGGATATGCGGATCGTGGCCTACTGTCTTATGCCAAACCATTGGCACCTTGTTCTCTGGCGCAAAGGGGGTGCCGATCTGTCCGAATTCACCGGTTGGATGACGCTCACCCATACCCAGCGCTGGCACGCTCACTGCCATTCGGTCGGCTCGGGGCACGTGTACCAGGGTCGCTTCAAATCGTTTCCGATTCAGGACGATGACCACTTCTACACGGTATGCCGCTACGTCGAGCGGAACGCGTTGCGGGCGAACCTCGTCCAACGCGCGGAAGACTGTCGATGGGGAAGTCTTTACCGTTGGAAATACGGTAGCGCTAAAGGAAAAGCTCTACTGTCTCCCTGGCCCCTTGCGCGTCTCCCGAATTGGGTGGAACACGTCAACAAACCGTTGACCGAAGGCGAGTTGGACGCCCTTCGTCGGTGCGTACGTAGAGGATGTCCGTACGGCGACGATGCGTGGACCGAAACGACCGCTCGCCAGCTCAACCTGGAATCAACTCTTCGCGCCCGGGGCAGGCCGAAAAAGCTTCAAAAAGGTTCCTGACACCTTTTCTTTCCCGAAAAAGGTTCCTGACACCTTCTCTTTCCCAAGCTCCCTGGACTGCCACGGATGCACAATGCATGTGAACGGGCGACGATGCGTATTTTCTGCTAATTACCCGCAGGCGGCAAGTGTGAACGGAAATCAATGTGGAGACTCCAAGGTTTCATCTTCACATCAAACTGTCTCCAGACGGGAATGGTGGGATGTTAGGTGGAAGGACGACCAGCCGTCAAAAAACCACTTCCAAGGATCTGCGTCAGATGGTCAAGCTCGATCAGCTTCCGAGTCCTTGACAACGTCTTCGTAACACCACGCTGCACGCAAAGCAACCAGCTAGAAGAACTGTAGCGGTTCCGCTCGGTTCCGGCACGCTGTGCCCAGAGATTCCCGCGGCCATCGATTTGTGCCGGTTCCAGATGTTGAAGTCCCGAACGTCGATGTTTCCATTGGCGTCGAAATCGCCATGTCCCCACTGGTTCGATGCCGTAAACCGATGAGATTCCCAGAAAGCGAAATCCTGCGCGTCGACGGCGTGGTCTAAGTTGGCGTCCCCGGGAAGAGAATCGAAGATGTCCACAATCCAGCTGTTCAGATCATCTCCGTCGATTATGGAATCGCCCGTCAGATCATACACTAAGTCGGTGCTGCCAGCCGCCACGGCCGCCACCAGCTCGTTAATGTCGGACAGTTCCAAGACATCATTGAAATCAAAGTCTCCCAACAATCCGATCACGGATACCTCGCCCTGCGTCTCCAGGTCCGTGGTTACCCAGGACAATCCGCCAGGAAGCCCCTGCAGATTCAGCGCGTTAAACTGGCCGCTGAGGCTGCCGAAGGAGATCAACCGAAACGTCGTGTTTGGCTGCGGAATAAAACCCTCCAACACCGACAATTCGAAGACCCCGTTTAAAGTACCTTTCGTGGCCACCAATTGGTCGTGTCCCTTGTCGCTGATTTCCATTTGCAACTGGCCCAGGTGGCTTTGTATGTATTCTCCGGAGATAACGAACGTACCCACACCGTCGGTGCCCGGGGCCACGGCAGAAAAATTCCACAGATCGCCAACCAACGTTCCGTGGCCGCCCAGCGTGCTGCCCGAGGTAACCCGGATCGTACCGGCTACTGTCGGAGCAGTCCGGGTGTTCAAGAAAAGCGTGCCGACACCCCGCGTCGTCAAGCCAAAACCGTTGAGGTCCAATTCGTTTGAAAGAGTCAGCGCGCCGCCGGCTGCCACGGTAACGTCGGTGTCGCTGTGCAGGGTAACCGACGACGCGATATGATGTGCCGTCCCAAACGATAAGATTGCGGCGTTGCCACCGGCAGCTTGCAAATGGACGTCGCCACCAACAATGAAATAGGGTTGATCAGGGCTGTTAAATACTAGTGATTTGGCCATAACATCACGATCAGCCACAATCACCGTCGGTTCGATGGTGGCATTGTTAAACAATACGTCTGGTGCCACTCCTACCGGCACGTCTCCCCCCAACCAGTTGGCTGAATCACTCCAATTGCCGCTGCCCTCGGTCGTCCAAGTGAAAAGCGACGGTACCACGGAAATCGTTCCGTCCTCCAACAAATTGGAAACGTCCCAATTGACGCGGGCAGGAAAATCCCACGTTTCGAAGTTGCCAGTGCTGCTGCCTAAATTCAGAATGTCAAACACTTCACCTACAACGGGCACATATCCGCCAGCCAAGGTCAATTGCAAAGCGCCGGCAAGATTCGCCGAGTTGGCGTACAACTGGTCGTAATCCTGTGGACTGGCCAATTCCATCCTCAGCAACCCGGCAACATCCTGCGAATAGTTTCCAGCGATGACGAGCCGCCGCGATTGATCGCCAGGGTCGACCGTAGCGGAAGCATTGTGCAGGTCGCCCAACAGCACCCCGTCACCGGTAACCGTGCCTTCCAAAACGTTCAACGATCCGGCAAACGTTCCCGGCAATACGTTAAGGACGAGCGTCCCGCTACCCGTCTTGGTGAGCACTTGTCCGTTCAAATTTAGGGCTCCGCCCAGCGACAGGGAAGCGTTGGCGGCAACCTGCACGTCGGTGTCAGCTTCGAGACGCACTGGCAGCGCAAAGTAGTGAGCTCCTTGAGCGACGTCGATCAAGGCTGATCCTGTATCGGCCGCCAAAATGAGGGTTTCCCCGGTCAAAACATGGACGTTTGTATTGTCGATTTGCAGCTCTCTCACGGACACGGATTGATCAACGAACACGACCTGGACCGATGTCGCGTCCGTACCAAAACTCACCGTCACCGAATTGCCGTCGGGCACGCCGACAGAATTCCAATTCCCGCTATTGCTCCACCGGCCATTTGAGATGCCATTCCACTCGAAGATCGTGGGAGTGACCAACAAGGTGCCGTCGATCAACAGTTTC
>CAUZRA010000036.1:0-8734 GCA_963582035.1 Vicinamibacteria bacterium
GGAAAGACCGATCTTCGGAAAAATCCGCTACATGTCCCATAAGAGCACTGGCCGAAAGTTCGACAGCTCGCTCTATGTGCACAATGGCAAACCAACACCCCGTAATTCTCGCCGTTCCCGTGTCATCACTTTACGCTGCGTCGGGCGCCGTATCGAGCCATTTACGAATTGACTTCGAATCAACATTGTCACCATCGCCACGAAACGCTTCATGAATCTGCTCGCAACGGAGGCACCGAGTCGCCACCGGATGAGCGCTTAAGCGAGCCTCGCTAATCTCGCGACCACAACTCGCGCACACGCCATACCGCCCTGCCTTTAAACGTGCGAAGGCAGCCTGTGCTTGTCTACGGTGCTGCCACGCTGTATCGAGTTGCTCCGTCGCAACAGCCGCATCCTCTATCAGCCGTGCCTCATCAATCGGATCGCTACATTGATCGATATGAAGCTGCTCTCGGACACTTGTATATCGGTCATCAAACACCTCAGTAAGCGTTTGTTCCAATCTAACGATATCAATAGTGCGTCTCATTGCTCCTCCTTCTGTTTCCAGATTCCTTTCGTTTGTAATAATTAATGTTTAATTTATACGAAAGTTAATTACTTAAAATGTAAATCTCTGAGCACTCATACCAAGAGAAAAATTCCGGTCATTTTTGTGAGGTTAAGTCAATACATCCATGCCGTTCGGGCCTAAACCCACAGGGCACGAACATCGCGCGAGTGCTAAGATACCGACGAAAGAAGGGAGTCCGGCTGTGTTTTGGGAGATCATCGATGTCTTCTGGCGTGGCTATCGCCTCCGCTGTCCGTGTTGCGGTCACGGAAGACTTTTCAAGTCTTTCGCGACCATGCACGAATGTTGTGCCGCGTGTGACGAACGATTCGAACGCGAACCCGGCCAATGGTTTGGTGCAGTTTATGTCAATCTCGGCCTCACACTCGGACTCGCAGCCATTGGATACTTGGGCCTGCAAGCATTCACCTTTATTACCCCTGATGAACAATTGGCCATCTGGACACCAATCGCCGCAACGGGACCGTTCCTATTCTATCGCCTCTCCAAGGGTCTATGGACCAGCGTGGTCTTCTTGGGTGAAGGTCTCTATCTCCGCTGGCCGACTCAGGCGGAGAAGCTGACACCCCATGACCGCCGCGGCAAACAATCCGTCCCCGGACACCCCAGCCTCGTCTCATAAAGCGTCAGGTTTCTCGGCGAGCGGAGCGGCGATCCTTCTTCGCATTGGGGAAGCTTTTACTTACAAAGCCTTCCGCAATATCTGGACCGCAGCATTTACTTCGGCCGTTGGTACGTGGATGCAGCGCTTTGCGCAGCAATGGCTCATCTTCGACCTAACCAAGTCAGTTCCAACCGATGCCGCGTTTTATCTTGGAGTGGATGCTTTCGCAGGCAATGTCCCACTTCTCCTGTTTACGTTACTTGGTGGTGTCGTCGCCGATCGGTATGACCGGCGATACCTACTCATGGGATCACAAATCCTTCAAATGTGCTGCGCACTCACATTGACCGCTTTGGTGTGGACAGATACTGTCACCATTCCCTCCATACTGGCTCTGTCTTTCACCGCAGGTACTGCTCAGGCCTTTGGTGGTCCGGCATTCCAATCACTCATCCCGTCATTAGTTCCACGCAAGACATTACCGAATGCCATTGCCCTCAACTCTATCCAGTTCAACCTTGCCCAATCAGTGGGTCCATTGATTGGTGGTCTCATCCTAGCAACACTTGGACTCGTCGGTTGCTTCGGACTTAATGGACTATCGTTTTTGGTTGTCGTGGCAGCATTAGCGTATGTCCGGATTCCGGCACCCAATCAAACAAATCGCAAGCCAGTACTTGAGGAACTCAAGGGCGGCTTACTCTATGTGGGACGGGGAGGCGCATTACTGTCATTGACGGTCTTAGCTGTAGCGACAACGTCTCTCGGACTCCCAATCCGCGCATTCTTACCCGTCTTCGCAGACGATCCCAATACGCTCAGCCAGATGATGGCCGCCCTTGGTATTGGTGCGGTTGTGGGGGCACTCATTGTGGCGTGGCTCGGCACCTTCAACAAGATGGGCCTCACACTATTGTCAGTCATCATCGCTTTCGGTGGACTTATTGCAGCATTTGCACTCACTCCTGTCGGAGTGATCAGTTACATAATTCTCTTCTTTATCGGAGTAGCCCTGCTTATTGTGTTCTCGCTCACGGCTTCACTAGTGCAACTCACAGTGCCTGATGAATTACGAGGCCGCGTGATGAGTATTTATCTGATGGCATTTCGAGGTGGCATGCCACTTGGGAGCCTCGTCAGCGGCTACGTCGTAGCATCCACCTCCTGGGCAACGACCGAATCAATCATCGCCGTCAATGGTGGTCTCTTGGCTCTCGTCGCAACCTACTTTCTAATTCGCAGTCATGGCATACGGGAACTCTAGCCCCCACCTAAATCTCACCCCTAAGGCACCAGAACTCGTGCGCTGAATTCTTCGAACCAGCCCTGAACTATGTTCGGTCACTCACATTCCGTCTCAAATATAACTCTGCACAAACCCGATAGAGTCTTGGCGTGAGCAACGTCCCTCTTACTGAACTGGCCAAGCTCTTCCTCCGCCTCGGCATCACGGCCTTTGGCGGGCCAGCGGCGCATATCGCAATGATGAGACATGAAGTAGTCGAGCGTCGGCACTGGTTGACCGACAAGGAGTTCCTCGATCTGCTTGCAGCCACAAACTTAATCCCAGGACCGAATTCGACTGAAATGGCCATTCACCTAGGGTACAAACATGGAGGAAAAGCTGGACTGATTATTGCCGGAGCCTGTTTCATTTTTCCGGCCTCACTAATTGTCGCCGCCATTGCATGGGCGTACGTAAGATATGGCGATACACCCCAAATCGATTGGCTGATGTATGGGATCGGCCCCGTCGTCATCGCCATCATTGTTCAGGCCCTTGTAAAACTCGGCCGCACTGCGATCTCTCAAGTATCCCATGCGTTACTCGGAACTGCTGTCCTGATACTCGCATTTAATGGCACCAATGAATTGTTGCTGCTCATGATCGGAGCGCTCATTGGTCTAGCCATGACAACGCGTCGATGGACCGGCATGGCGGCGATACTGACCTTACTGACGTCGGTGGTACATTCCGTGCATCTGTCAGCACAAGCCGTGACCGCGGACGCGGTACCTTTCACACTCACCAGACTAACGCTCTTCTTTGCGAAAGTCGGATCGATTCTTTTCGGCAGCGGATACGTCCTGCTAGCTTTCTTGAGAGCAGACTTAACTGAACGTTGGGAATGGCTAACAGACCAGCAACTCATTGATGCGGTCACTATCGGTCAAATTACACCGGGACCAGTCTTCACGACCGCAACCTTTATCGGCTACCTACTCGGTGGCTGGAGCGGAGCCATTTTAGCGACCATCGCTATTTTCCTGCCAGGGTTTATCTTCGTTGCCATTAGTCAACCACTGATCCCGAAACTTCGAAATTCACGACCTCTGAGTGGAATCCTCGACGGCATCGTCATCGCATCATTCGGATTAATGTCCGCCGTCACCTGGCAATTAGCACAAACGTCACTCGTCGACATCCAAACGACGGTAATCGGTCTGGTCACTCTCGCCATCCTTATAGTCTGGAAACCAAATTCCACCTGGCTCATCCTGGCCGGGGCCGCACTTGGTTGGCTACTACGAAGCGTTTAAAACCACACCACTCACGTTGATCTAAAATGCCGGCGCAATAACTTCAACTTCTGCGACTGACCAATAAAACGCTTGTTCACTGGCCATCTGTCGCAACCGAAGATATCTCGCCGTTTTCCCTTTCAGATCAAACGCTAGCGGCATTGTCTCCGGGTCACGAAAAGAAGCGCGAAGTGCTTCGACATCCGTCGGTCCACCGCGAAGTAATTCCCATGATTGACCGTCCGTTGACAATTCGATTCCAAGCATCCTGGGAAAGTCTGACCTGTCGCTACCCAACCGCATGATGAGGCCTCCAAGTGGCTGGGAAGTACCAAGATCAAGTAACAATTGCTGTCCCATATCCTGCGCCCCACTGAACCAACGTGTACTGAGGTTACGGTCAGTAGCAAAATGCACAAGATGGTTATTGGTATTGGCCGTTACCGCACTCAACGAAATCGGCTGGCCCTCGAACACCAGAGGCGGCACTATGTCAGGAACGTCTCGATACTCATACAGAGATTCGGTACCTGTCTCCGCCACAAGACGTAACAGCGCTGAGCTTGCAACAAGACTCTCGTAGTGGGGAGCTTCCGGATTCGTGCGATCAATTCGAATGTGCTGAACACCACGTGCTCCAAGTTCGTAGAGTAACTCCTCTCGACTGTGGCCGAGCCCATACGCCAAAGCACTATAGTGTGGTGCTGTATAGCCACTGTGCCCATTCACGACCGGCTGATGGTGCGTTGCTGACCGCAGCATGGCGGCGACATCATCATCACGCCAACCCAACGGAAGCTCTAGTACGGGACCATAGGCGCGGGCATCAAGAATCTCCGACCGCACCGGAGCCGGAACAATCGGAATTACTGCCCATCCATCAATCAAGATAAAGACAGTCACTAAGCTACAGATCACACCTCGACGGCGACCATCTGACCGAACCAAGCGCGCATAAGCAATCGCCACTGCCGCCGATACACAGACAAGAACCAGCATCCAGAAACGAGCAGGTACCCTGAGTCCATCAAATCCTGGCAATTGCATTAATCCAAGGTACGGCGAGTAATTCATGATGGTCGTACCCGCAACAGACGGATACGGCCCCATGGCTAGCAGCGTGAGCACAAATCCTGCGAAAAGATAAAACGCGAGCGGCGACCGACGGCGGTATGCCTCTAATCCGACCGGACTAATAAGTAACGTCAGTGTCAATGCGAGCAGTGTGAAGGGAACCCACTGAGCAACACTGCTCAACATAAGAGTCCCTCCAAATATCGAAACCTGCCAAGGACCGGCAACGAAGTAATAAACCATCCCGGCGGTCATTGTGGAGGCAATTGTCATGACCCCGATTCGAGTGGTTCGGAGAGTGATCGACACCGGTCTAGATGCTCGCCACGAAATTCGGCATAACGCGAGCCCAATCAGTACAACAACAGCCACGCCGGGAAACAACTGGCCTTCGGGTTGGCGGAACCAGTCAAATTCTCCCCACAACGTTAAATGGGGTGCGCCGCTCAACAACCCAGTCAGGTCAGCGCTATAACTTTGCACTTCCATCACCGTTCGGTGTAATCCAAGTGACTCATGAACTGACTGGTAGCGAAGCAAGAATGGAAGAGAGGTAAGCGTCGCAACCCCGCCGGTCATTCCGATTATGCCAACGCTCTTCCACCAGTATTTTGTCGGACTAAACCAACACGCCCATAGCGCAACAAGAATAGGAAGAAACGCTAAAAAATAACCATTTGAGAGCCCCTGCATCGCCGTTGCAACACCGAACAACATAAGGCCTTGACCAGAGCCCATCCGTAAATATCGGTGAAGACCCAACAATGCGAGAGGCATCCAGAACGATGCCAAGACCTGTATGTGAGCCAACTGGTCCATGCGATACGGCGCAAATGCGAACGCGAGGCCAGCTACCCAAGCAGCATCTCGTCGGCGGGTCAATTCCCAACCAAGCAGGTATGCTGCCCACCCGGACAACGGAAAAGTCAGCAGAAACGTTAAGTTGTAGGCAACGACGGGACTTCCAGTAATCCAGTAAAACGGGGTATAGACCGGGATTAAACCCACAAGATGTTCTGAATAAGCCAAGACATTTGGCGTTGGATAAAAAGCGGGCGCATTCCACCATTGCTCAGTTAAGGGAAGTGCCTGTGTGTTCCACCAAAGAATCCAAGCATTTAGGACCGGGTCAGCCGGATCACTGGGAAAGCCAACCGACAATGAACGCACCAAGGGAAATGCAAGGACAGCGGTAATAACAAGGTAGGACACAAACGCTACACCAGCAGCATAACGACGTATCCACGAAGGAGCCAACTTGGGCAAATCGAGTCGAATTATAGTCCGCCTTGGAACACTAAGTCCGTCAGCTTTGTCTGGCGACACGAAACTAGAGCTCTGGACAGCCAACGCCGTGTAGTGCCACTTTAGAAGACCTATAACTGTATGATTCGTTTCGAAGTATTTGATTCGAGAAGACACTTAACCGCAAAAGCCAAGCCCGTACGAAGACGCGACCAGAGAAACAGCCCAAGCAGTCAAACTCGTCGGACGAGACAGCGCGCGCGTAACATCATCACCACCAAATCTCTCAACTAAACGTGGCAAAAAAAAGGCAACTCCGAACGACGGCACTACATCTGCGAGAACATCTCGCTCTTCTTCTAATCTCGCTATTTCTCTTGTCATCGACTGTGCTTGGTCAACACGAAGGTCCAATTGCCCCAGGTGCTGCCGTCGAGCGTCTTGCCACAGGCTATACGTTTCTCGAAGGACCAACGGCTGATACCTATGGAAATGTCTACTTTACAGATATCCCCACTGAGCGCATCTTTCGTTGGACTCCCGCTGACGGCATCACCCTCTATCGAGAAAATACAAATCAAGCTAATGGTCTGAGCTTTGACCTTGATGGGCGTCTAATTATTTGCGAAATGAAAACCCGCCGAATCGCAGTAATCGGTTTAGACGGTAATGGAGCGAGCATTGCTGATCGCTACGGTGAACGAAGGTTTAACAGTCCAAATGACCTCTGGGTAGATCAGAGCGGCGGTGTCTACTTCACTGACCCACGCTACGGGGCCACAGATGACATTGAACTCGACGGCAACCACGTTTACTACATTACTCCGGTCACCAACAATATAGTGCAAGTCACTACTAACCTTGTGCGTCCAAATGGACTAGTCGGCACAACTGACGGCCGTCGGCTATACGTCGCTGACCATGGTGGGGGCCAAACATTCGTCTATGACGTGCAGTCGGACGGCCGCCTTGATAATCAGCGCGTATTTGTGCAGCAAGGAGCTGATGGAATCACGCTGGACTCTAAAGGTAATCTTTACCTGACGGGAGACGACGTGACGATCTACAATCCAAGTGGTATTCCGATCGGCTCGATCGCAATTCCGGAACCACCAGCAAACCTAGCGTTCGGTGGGATCGAAGGCACGACGCTATTTATCACTGCGCGCACGTCCTTATACGCCATCAAAATGATGGTGAAAGGGCAATGAAAGCACCGAGGCTGTGTGTACGCTGTCGCGCACACCAAGTTATAGACCAATGGAGACCATTTTGTAGCAAGCGGTGCAAGCTGCTTGACTTGGGCAACTGGGTAGATGGAAAGTATCGGGTCCCTGACGAAAACACAGACACTGGACTAGAAACATCAACAACAGACAGAGTCGACTGAAAAATCCCATAATTAGAGGCAATAGCGAAGCATGAGTGAGACGCTGACCATTACCGACAACCGAACCGGCAAACAGTACGAAATTCCTATTGTTGATGGCACGATTCGCGCCATCGATCTGAGGCAGATCAAGGTCGACCCTGAAGAATTCGGGATGATGTCTTACGACCCGGCATTTTTGAATACTGCTAGCTGCCAGAGCCGAGTGACATTCATCGATGGAGACAAAGGCATCCTGAGATATCGAGGCTATCCAATAGAGCAATTGGCCGAACAGAGCAACTTTATTGAAACGGCGTATCTCCTAATCAACGGTGAGTTGCCAACTCAAGCTGAACTCGACTCATGGAGTAACGAACTTAACCAGCACACGATACTCCATGAAAATATTAAAAAGTTCATGGAAGGGTTTCAGTATGACGCACACCCGATGGGAATATTTCTAAGTACGGTCGGAGCGTTATCAACTTTTTTTCCTGATGCAAAAGAAGTACTCGACCCTCAGTCGAGACGTATGCAGATTGCCCGGTTAGTGGCAAAGGTCCCCAGCATTGCGGCGTATGCGCATCGGCATAGTATTGGACGCCCATATGTCTACCCTGACCCGAAACTTAGCTTTATCGGGAATTTCATGAGTATGTTGTATCGAGGCGCCGAGCCGCAGTATGAGCCACATCCTGTACTGGAACGTGCGCTTGACATCCTCTTTATCCTTCACGCAGATCACGAGCAAAACTGTAGTACGAGTGCAATGCGCAGTATTGGCAGCTCTCAAGCAGATCCATTTTCATCTCTTGCTGGTGCAGCAGCTGCGCTATACGGACCGCTTCATGGTGGTGCGAACGAAGCCGTTTTGCGCATGCTCAGAGAAATCCAGTCAGTAGACCGAATCCCAGATTTCATCAATAAAGTCAAAAATGGCGAAGGTCGCTTAATGGGCTTCGGGCACCGTGTTTATAAATCGTATGACCCGAGAGCAAAAGTCATTAAAGAAACGGCCTATCAGGTATTCGATGTAACAGGCAGAAACCCATTACTCGATATCGCGCTGGAGCTTGAGCGCATTGCCCTTCAAGACGACTACTTTGTCAGTCGCCGCCTCTACCCCAATGTCGACTTTTACTCTGGATTAATCTACGAGGCGATGGGCTTCAAGGCTGGGATGTTCCCTGTTCTCTTTGCGATTGGCCGAACCGCTGGATGGGTTGCACAGTGGCAGGAAATGCTAGGCGATCGAGAACAAAAGATCGCAAGACCACGACAAATCTATCTTGGCGAGGACGAACGGGACTTTATAGAAATTAACTCACGTTAACCGTCC
>CAUZRA010000037.1:0-8610 GCA_963582035.1 Vicinamibacteria bacterium
GCAAGGCAGTATTAAGGCTGGTGATGTTGTGGTGATTCGGTATGAAGGTCCACAGGGTGGTCCTGGTATGCGCGAGATGCTGGCTGTGACGGCAGCTATTGTGGGGGCAGGTCTTGGAGAGAGCGTGGCACTGTTGACGGACGGACGATTCTCTGGGGCCACCCGCGGCATGATGGCTGGTCACGTGGCACCGGAGGCGGCGAAAGGTGGCCCGATCGCCATCGTGCAAGAAGGCGACACGATTCTGTTTGATGAGCAGAATCGAAAATTACAGCTTGAGGTAAGCGAGGAAGAGATTCAGGCAAGACTTGCAGCATGGCAACCGCCAGAGCCAAAGTTCAAACGGGGCGTGATGGCTAAGTACGCGCGGCTTGTTTCGTCAGCGGCACAAGGAGCAGTGACCAACTAGAGGATAGGCATGTCTAACGTTAGAACGGGTGCACAGATTATTTGGGAAACCTTGGTGCGTGAGGGTGTCAAGACCGTGTTCGGTTATCCGGGCGGTGCAATTCTTCCTGCGTACGACGCCATGCTGGACTATCCAGTCCGTCACGTGCTTGTTCGACATGAGCAAGGTGCCACTCATATGGCAGACGGCTATGCGCGGGCGAGTGGTGAGATTGGTGTGGCCGTTGCGACGTCGGGGCCTGGCGCCACGAATATGGTGACTGGGATTGCGACGGCGATGCTCGACTCTTCGCCGATTCTGTGTATTACCGGGCAGGTAGGTAGTCGGCTCATCGGTTCTGATGCGTTTCAGGAAACTGACGTGACTGGCGTGACATTGCCGATTACAAAGCATAACTATCTTGTTTCTAACGTTGATGAAATTGCTTCGACGATTCACGAAGCAATATATGTTGCCTGCTCGGGTCGTCCAGGCCCCGTGCTTGTTGATATCACCAAGGATGCTCAGCAAGCATCGACAGAACTTGAGTGGGACTCGAGCGATGTGAAGTTGCCGGGGTATGCCCCTGATCTTCGTGCATCACAGGCCGAGTACCAGCGGGCTGCGGATTTGATTAACAGAGCCAAACGCCCCGTTATCTTTGCCGGGCATGGCGTGATGTTGTCCGGAGCGATGCGGCAGGTGCTCGACCTTGCCGAACGAGCGAATATCCCGATTGCTATGACATTGCTCGGCATTGGTGGTGTGCCGGCCGAGCATCCTCTAAATATGGGCATGATGGGGATGCACGGTGAGGCGTGGGTGAACGAAGCGATTCAAGAAGCGGACCTCCTTTTAGCTTTTGGTATGCGGTTCGATGATCGCGTGACGGGGAATTTGAAGACATATGCTCTCAACGCGCGAAAAATCCATGTCGATATAGACCCGGCTGAATTTAATAAGAACGTCAAGGTCGACGTGGCCTTGGCTGGTGATTTGTCAATGGTGCTAGCGGATTTAAGTCCTTTCGTTGAATCTGGCGATCGTGCAGCTTGGCTCAACACGATTAACGATATGAAGGGTGATGTCGCGGTGCGTGACATTCAAAACTTACCCGACAACGGCCATCTTTACGCGGCTCATGTCATCCATGATATTTGGCGGATGACGAACGGTAAGGCAATTGTGGTTACGGATGTTGGCCAGCACCAGATGTGGGAAGCACAGTACTACCGTCACAACGAACCGAGGACACTCATTACGTCCGGAGGGCTCGGGACCATGGGGTTTGCACTGCCCGCAGCGATCGGTGCGAAATTGGCGAATCCTGATGCGGAGGTGTGGGTCGTTGCTGGAGATGGCGGGTTTCAGATGACCATGGCGGAGTTAGCGACGATTGCGCAAGAAAATATCAAAATCAACATCGCTGTGATTAATAACGGTTATCTTGGAATGGTGCGTCAGTGGCAGGAGTTTTTCTATGAGCGCCGTTATGCGGCAACCCCACTCTTAAGTCCAGATTTCGCAAAACTTGCTGAGTGCTTTGGGCTCAGTGGTGCGACCATTAACACGAGGGTTGAGGTTGAGCCGGCGATTAATAAAGCCCGGTCTGATGAGCGTACCGTGGTCATGGATTTTCATGTCGAACAGGAAGATACGGTCTATCCTATGGTTCCGGCAGGCGCCGCTCTCAATAAAATGATTCGACGTCCAAGTCTCGCTCCGATCGTTGAAACTGCGGAAGACGAGTGATTAGATGACCAGTAAGCGGAAGCGGCATACGTTCGTGGTTTACGTTGAGGATAAGCCTGGCGTCCTGAACCGCGTAGCCTCCTTATTTCGGCGGCGGGCATTCAATATTGACTCCCTCACGGTCGGTCACTCGGAAACGACATCGGAATCACGCATGACCATTGTGGTCGAAAGTGATGTGGGTGACGCTCGACGTATTGAGGCCAATCTTTATAAATTAGTGAACGTTGTTCGTGTACACGACATTACGCATGCTCCCTCGATTTTCAGAGAACTAGCGATGGTGAAAGTCACGACGACGATAGAGACGCGGACACAGATTATGCAGTTGGTTGACGTATTTCGCGCAAGGGTGGTCGATGTTGCGCCCGACTCACTCGTAATTGAGACGACGGGCACGGAAGAGAAGATCGAAGGGTTGCTCGAAGTGTTGCAGCCCTACGGCATTCTCGAACTTGTTCGGACCGGTCGGGTTGGGATGCTGCGTGGAAAGCAGGGGATCGCTGTAGAACCATCCGATCGTGTGGAGGACGAAGACCCCGCCCTTGATGATACCGACACTGAAGACCCTAACGTGTCGTATTCTGTGTAGCTCTGGTTTCGGAATAGCGACTGGGGAATGAAGGATTAGGGTGACTGGTCCGGTTCGGGCCTGTAGACAGCGCGAGTTTCTTTTTATTGTGAGGACTTGATTCAGATGGCAACAATTTATTACGACGATTCGGCAGACCTTGGTCTCATCCAAGGCAAAAAGGTGGCAGTGTTTGGGTATGGTTCTCAGGGACACGCTCATGCCCTCAATCTAAAAGACAGTGGTGTGGAAGTGCAGGTTGCTCTGCATGCAGGCAGTCGTTCTCGCGAGAAGGCAGAGGCGGAGGGAGTGGCAGTTACTGATGGAGCGTCGGCAGCCGCATGGGCAGACGTCATTATGATTTTGACGCCAGACACAGCCCAAGCGGGTATCTACAAGGAACAGATTGCACCTCATCTTACTGCCGGCAAGATGTTGATGTTCGCTCATGGTTTCAATATTCGATTTAAGACGATTGAGCCACCGGCGGATGTGGACGTGACTTTAATTGCGCCGAAGGCTCCTGGGCATCGTGTGCGTGAAGTGTTTCAGGAAGGCGGAGGTACACCAGCACTTGTCGCGGTTGAACAAGATGCGACCGGTGCGGCGCAGGCACTTGCCTTGTCGTATGCGAAGGCCCTCGGCTTAACGCGTGCCGGAGTTATTGAGACGACCTTTGCTGAAGAAACGGAAACTGATCTGTTCGGTGAACAGTCAGTGCTGTGCGGTGGGGTGAGCGAACTGGTCAAGGCAGGGTTCGACACACTAGTTGACGCTGGCTACCAACCAGAGATTGCGTACTTTGAATGTATGCACGAACTGAAGTTGATTGTGGATCTCTTTTATCGCGGGGGGCTTAACTACATGCGCTACTCGGTTAGCGACACCGCAGAGCATGGAGACTACACTGGTGGCCCACGAGTGGTAACCGATGAAACTCGCGAGGCAATGAAACAGATCCTTGCTGAAATCCAGGACGGTACATATGCGAATAAGTGGATTAGTGAGGATAAAGAAGGTCGCACCTGGTTTATGGCTCAACGGAAGAAAGAACAGGAGCACCGGATTGAAGAAGTGGGCGCCAAACTTCGTGGGATGATGCCGTTTCTTGATGCTGTGACTCTCAAAGAGTCTGTTAAATAGCTCATTCTATTAGCGAATGCGACAGAGGAATTGGCCAACAGACGTCCGGAAGTCCTCTGTCCATGCGTGACCGGCGTTGAAGCAACAAGTCTCGGGTTTGACATTGATTGAGTGGAAAAATTCGAGGTCGGTGTACATCTTCTCTTGGGTGTACCACTCGTCAGTGTTCCCGCGACCAATAAGAATAGAAGGCCATTTGATTCCGGGATCGTCTTTGAGTTCTGGAGGGATATCGCCAGCAAGTGCAACGACGCCGTGGCAAGTGTGACTGCCTCGTGCCGCTGCCCGATAGGCCATGGCGACGCCTTGAGAGAAGCCGCAATAGACGAGAGTGTCAGTTGTGTTGTGAGCGTCTTTGACACTGCGCACAACATCGTTGACATAGGCCAAATTGTCAGTAATCGAGGCAGCTCTGTCTTGTCGAGTCATCCAACTCGCGACGACATGGTTGCCGGATTTACTATAGAAGCGATGGAGGCCTTGAATCGATAACAGTAACCAGTTCTCTGCTCCTGGAATCAGGCTCATTTCACTGAGGAGTCTATCGGCATGTTCCCCGTAGCCGTGAAACCCTACGAGTACCGGCACGGCGACTGATGTGGCAGGACGACAAATAAGGTACCGGCCATGTGTCGTTGCTTTGACTGTATGAATTGAAACAGAAAGGGCACCATTATTTTCAGTAATAGCCAAATGCCCTGTATTCTACTTATTGAATTTAAAAAAAGAGGAGTCATTAATGCCTCAGGTTGCATTTGATGTGTTACCGGAAGACGCGCGTGTCTGGATATTTTCAGCGGAGCGTGAGTTGACTGCTGTTGAGCAGGAACGAGTACTGGCAGATGTTGATCGCTTTATCGACCAATGGGGTGCGCACAACGTTCCTTTAGTGGCAGGTCGGGAGTTGCAGTATGGACAGTTTCTCTTCGTGGCCGTTGACCAGCGAACCGCTGGGCCGTCGGGTTGTTCAATTGATGCGCTCGTCAGGCAGATGAAAGAACTGGAGAATGACCTCGGTGTGGAATTAGTGAACCATTCTCCGGTGTTGTTTCGACGTGGTACTAATGTTGAACGTGTTTCGCGGGAAGACTTTGCCGAATTGGTTGCGGCCGGTCACGTTGGTCTTGCAACCACCGTATTTAATAACACATTGCAGATTATGAGTGACGTACGAGCCGGTCGTTGGGAGGTGCCAGTTTCAGAATCCTGGCACGGCCAAGCTTTCTTTTAGAAAAGAAATGGTCGGGGCGAGAGGATTCGAACCTCCGACTTCCTGCTCCCAAAGCAGGCGCGCTACCGGGCTGCGCCACGCCCCGCGACCATAAACACTATAACTCAGCGAGTAAAAAGGCCCCTTGGTTTACCGACGATGTTCAAAGTGGTGCTCGACCTCGACTGCTTTCATTCCACTTACTGTTGTTACATTTTCGCCCGTCAGATGTTCCCCCAGTGGGCCGTACCGGGACTCTATAGGTGGTGGTTGAGGGGGGAATGGAAATTGAATGAGTACCCGTACGTTTCCGTTCGGCCAGTTAAGTGTGTTGACGGTAGACCAAAACTGCCCGTCTTTAACCGTTGCTCGACCGGATTCAAGGAGATTGGTTGCTGGCCACTCATCCGGAGGGCTCGACTCGGCAATTTCATGGGTAACGCTGTAGTTCAGGAATGCACCGTCTGGAAGATCTGTGGTGCCCTGAATCCATAATTGACGCCATTCCGTACGATGTTCAACGCTGAGGCTAACGGTTTCGGAACCGTCTGGAGCTGTTGTAGTGCCTCCAGTTCCGCTACAGCCAGCGGCAATTGCTAAAGTGACAAAGGTAACCGTTGAAGAGAATGCCCGCATCACACCCATTATAGTGTCCAACGATGAAACGGCTTTCAGTGGTCGGAGTCATGGGCTCGGGCAGTAAACGGTACGCAGATCGGGCGAGTCGTGTTGGTGCTTGGATTGCACGTTCTGGGTATCACCTGTTGACCGGCGGCGGTCCAGGTGTCATGGGTGCGGTTACTGAAGCGTTTGTGTCCGTTTCACCGCGTGCTGGTTTAGCGGTTGGCATTTTACCAGCGGGTGTTGCATCGTCCAGGGACCGTTCGCCTCCTGGTTATCCGAATCGATGGATTTAACTCGTCATTCAAACTCATTTGTCTAAGGGTGGCGTGCAAGGCGAGAACAAGTTCTCACGCAACCATCTCAATGTCTTGTCATCAGATGCAATTATTATTTTTCCTGGCTCTTCAGGCACTGTAAGCGAAGCGAAACTGGCGGTGCTGTACGACCGGCCTTGCGTTGCATATTTTGTAAATGGAGACCAAATGCCGGAACTCCCGGCGTCCATACCAGTTGAGTCGACGTTCGATGCTGTCCAGGGCTTTGTCAGGAACGCGTTGGAATCTTAGAGAGGCAGAACTTACGGTGTCCGATACGGTTTGAACAGAATGTACATATTTACCCGTTCGTCGATGGCCGTAGCAGTTGATTCATAGCCGGGCGTTACACGTGCCGCAGCTGCTGCTTTTTGAGCTGTCGCTACTGCATCATCAAAACGCCCTTCAGCGGCGTATGCGGCCGCCAGTGTATCAAGTACTTCTGGATGTTCTGCGCCCACGAGTCGAACTGTCTGCTCCGCAAGCATTAATGCTTCTGTTGATCGCCGGAGGGCAGCATTTGCCGCGGTCGCTCGAATCCAGGCAAGACCAATTAAGGCAGGCGCTAACTCAGGGTTGATTTCGATGGCACTTTGATAGTGCAGGACTGCATCGTCTAATTCATTTTCGTCAGTGAGTGCACGGGCCAGATTGCTGTGAACTTCAGCATCATTTGGAGCATAGCGGAGCGCGTTTCGATAATGTTGCATAGCCGCGACGCGGTTGCCTCTCGATAACATGACGTTTCCGAGATTGTAGAGCGCTTCCGAATGTCGTGGATTAAACTGAATCGCAAGTCGGTAATAGACAACAGCATCATCAATAAGACCGACAGAGGCGAGTAAACCACCAAGGTTATTGTGTGCTTCCGCATAGTCCGGTGCGATTTCTACAGCGCGACGTAATTCTTCAATTGCTCCTTGTGTGTTGTTTTCCGCGATAAGTAGAGACCCGAGATTGAAATGGGGTTCTGCATTGTCCGGGTCGATGGTTATGGCTTGCCCAAAGTGGTCGCGTGCAAGTTGGAATTGACCAATGTCCAGGTACCGCACCCCGAGATCATTATGTGCGATTGCATTGTTCGAGTCGTTGCGTAGCAAAGCCTGCAGGCCGATGATGTCATTGCGGGCTTCCTTGAGTACCAAGTTTCCAACGAGTGCTTCGGTGTCTCCAGGGAGAACCGGCAGTACCTGCATCAATACCTCTGCCATTTCGTCCATTATCGTTTCACCGTGGCGAACCACCACTGGCGGACTCGATGGGTTGTGTGGATTGGCAGAAGAGTTGTCGAAGGTAAATCGGGCTTCGATTGAGGTGCCTGCCGGCAAGTGCACTGGGTCGGCGTAGCGGTAACTGTCCTGCCAATTGAAATCCCAGTCTTCAATTTGTAGAAGTCCGACTTCTGTGCCGTTCGGTAGGGAGGCTGTTACTTCCACGGTTTTCCCAAGGTAATGCATATAAGGAAAGAGCTCTAATACATCGACGCCCACCGGTAATCTGTAACGGTCTTGTATGACGAAATCTGAATTGCCAGCCGGGATTTCGAATGCTTTTGAATTAAGTCCAAGGCCGACGGGACGAAGCGCTGGCGGTTCGTCCGTAAAATAAAGGCCGATGGACGCCTGAACTGGTACTGTTTCCGGACGAGGTTGTAACGTTAACTGGAGAATCAGGTCCGTGCCTGGTTCAAGAGACCAGGCTAATCCAGGTTGCTCGGCGGTCGGTGTTTGCCCTGGTGACCAGACAAGAATGTGGCCTTGGGGGAACGCTGCATGGTCGATGATCAGGCCGGGATATCCTGGAAGTGTTTCCTCCGCTTCCATTGTACGACCGGTACCACTTCCGTCGAGCATTACTCTGCCGCGCCTGATCGCAGCGTTACCGGCCCGATTCGGAAGAATGTCCACGGCGCGGACCCATTGCCGTTCGGTGAGGTCAACCGGGAGGACGAAGTTACGGTGTTCAAGTGAATCCCCCCCAGGATTGACCGGATAGGCTTCCTCCATTGAAACAATGAGGTCTGGTTCGCCAAGGGGCCACGACGCCGGGGTTGGGTCTATTGGTGTGACTGTCGTATCGCCTCGAGGCGCGCCATTGGTGGCCCACGCCACAAGATTGTCTGTTTCGGCGACGGTTATTTCTGGTTCACCGTCGAAGGGGCCGTAAAACGGCGCTGGTTTCCAAGGTGGCATCGATGCACTTGTCACGACTTCTGCGATTCGTTCCGCGTTTGCTTGGGCGGCACTGAAAGTATCCAGGCCAAAAGGCGCGATTCCGTTAGGCCGATGGCAGTTCACACAGTGTGTGCTCAGAATCGGCGCAATATGTTCACTATAGGTCGGAACATTTTGCGCGTACACGTCTAGTGGCGACACCAATACTGTGAAGATTACGAGTACCGAGTGGTGAACAAAGCGATTCGACTTCATGATTCCCTAGTCCGTCCATTTTAATGGTACACCGTCACCGACCTGCATGTTAGACGGGCTTTTCTGCAGATTGAAGCAGTTTGCGAACAGCGGCTAGTGACACAGCTGTTACAAAGACAGGCATTGCCTGATCGATTTCACTGAGGGATGGATACGTCGGCGCAATTCTGATGTTGGTG